>JAUIJQ010000233.1 GCA_030431165.1 Rhodothermia bacterium
GTAGATTTCGATAACGCCACTGGGGCGATACACCCGCCAGTGTGCGATGCCCGCCGCGTTGGTCCAGCGTTCGTATCGCACATAGCCGGATTCGACGCGCGCACGAAAGGTCTCCACCGCGTGGCCGTCCGCCGAGGTGGTGGTCGGCCGGTCGCTCCATGCTCCTGTTGTCGCGTCCCGGTCCTGATAGTGTGTCAGCTCTTCGCCGCCGGGTCCGGCATAACGCAGGTTTGGCACGGCTTTGTAGTGCGGCATGCCGTAGGCCATGTTGACCGAGATGGCGCCGGCACCGGAAAGCGTCCACCCGCGTCCATACAGGGAAGGCCGCCCGCCCGCCGCATAGGTCAATGCCATCTGCGGCGTCATCTCGGCGCGGCCCGGCGTCAACGCCAGTGGTACCGTGATGGAAAGCCCGCCGGTAGATTCACTGACCGTCGCCTCATAGGGAAGCGACAGGGCCTCAAGCGATGCGCTGCGGAATTCAAACACGGTGATGTCTCTCTCGTGGACGGGCGTCCATTTTGACTCGGCGCGTCATCGTTCATTCGATCAGCGAACAAAGCGACGACGTGCCGCGCCAGTGTACGCTCGGTGTGTAAACGCCGCAAGCGATCTCTGAGATTCCGGGGTTTCGAAAACTCCGCCGGGCTGTGACGATCAATGTGTTTTGTGACGATTTTTCACCGCAGCGTGCATCGCCTCTGAGTCACACGTCGACTTTGTTTGGTTTGTACGAAAGAGTGACTTGACTCGGCCGGCGACCTTCCGGATACTACCGACCGGTAGCCGTTCGAAAAGCCATTGAGCAGTGGATGTGAAGCCCCCGAAGCTTCCGTTCTGCCACAAGCAGGGAAGATCCCCGCACGAGAATTCGTTAACTCGTCGATGCAGTTGCCTGTGCTCGCGCCAACCCCGCGGGTTTCGCAAGGAGAAGAAGATGGAGCAGAAACCCGTTGTCCCCGGTTTGTACAAAGGCGTCAGCAACATCGTTGTAGCGCATCTGCATACTGCCATCGAGGCGCTGCTCAGCATCACCGTCGATGCAACAGAAAAGGCCGAACAACGCTGGGGAGACAACACGCAGACGCATCTGGAGCATGCGACCCTTGCCCTGACAGGCATTGATACGGTGCCACTGCTGACGGCTGCCATGGCCGATTCGATCAACGGCCAGCTGGAAACAAACGGCAATTTGACGCTGGCCGATTTTCCGAATCTGTATGAGCATTACTGTCCGGTGCTCGGGCGCGTTGTCACAGCCTCCGGTGCGGGACTGGAAGATCCGGGGATGGCCGGCATTTATCGAAAAACCTGCAATCCGTCCGCGTTTCCTGACGGTCGAGAGTTGCTCACGACGGCGCCTTTTCTGACCTCTGTAATTACCGACAAGTCGGTAGTCTCAGGAACGGCTGATATCCCGGACGAATTCGAAGGTTACTTTCTGACCTACGTTCCTGTCCCGGAAAACGGATTGGTACACGAGTATGTGGCCGACGCGTCCACCACGAACTCCCCGTATACCGAGTCCGGAATCCAGGCCGAGGTTACAGAAACCCGTGATGCTGAGGGGCGCCATGTGTTGAACACGCGCATTGAACTGCCCCTCGATCCCGGCACACTTCCAGTGCCGGACGCCTATCACAAAGCCATGACGACACGGCTTTCAGATTGGGCCATCGATCAGGGCTTTGTTGACGGCAGTGACAACGCAGATCTCGATGCAGCGTTCAATTCGATCGATCCTGACAGGGTCACCTGCATGGCCAGGGGCATCGGCCGCTCCGTGGAGACCGTCGCAGAGTATGTAACGGCCTATCAGCTGGCCGCAGAGATGAACGACACCACCGTCACCTGGCAGGGGCCGATTCTTGCTCTGGTTAAGCGGCTGCAGATTCCGGTCGTCGAATACATGGGCTTTCCGGGGAAGTTCTCCGGACCACTTCCGCCCAACCCGATAACCGGATCGAAGCAGCGTATGATGTACCTCGACGAAAGCGAGGTCACGCAGGTGCTCACAGAGGCAGCCGCGTTGGGGTTGCTTGAAGTGGTTGATTCGGCTGAGTGGATGACGGCGTATCAGAAGACCCTCGCCGATCTGGCGACCGACTTCATGGCACACGCGCGTCAGTGGCGGCTGCAGCAGCCATTCGGCGATAGCGGTGACCCCCTTTCGGACTGGCTGGGTGAGAGCAGCATAGCGTCGGACTCAACGAAGCTCAACGCGTTCAGCAGGACGCTGATCGCCGTCGAGCGCAGCGGTCCTGAAGGTCCGGGCAGCGCGCCTCTGCTGGACGCACTCGAAACCGATATGACGCTGAGTCCGGAGGAAATCGACAACAGTCGGAACCTGTTTCGGGCCGCCTTCATTTTCGGAGAGCATCTGCCCGCAGTTCAAGCTGTAAAGGGAGCGCTGCCGGGAACCACCTTCAGCAACCTGTCGCAGGCAGCAGCCTGGACGCAGGACACCTGGGGGACGACGCTGACCGGCAAGGTGCCGCCGAGCTACGATGACCCATCTTCGCCGGAAGCGCTGACAAAATACGCAGGCGACGTCATGCAGCGAATTCGCGACGTCTTTCCCGGCCCGGTGCTTTCGCATCACCTGAGCACCCGTGCATCCAATATTACCAACGGATTGCTTCAAAACCCGGGCGTTACCGCATCGATCATCGACGAAGAAGAGGGCCTGGAGTTCCTCACGACGACAATGGTGCCGGATTGGATTTCAGAGCGGGACTCGCCCAACTGGAACCCGTTGTCGGACACCGCAAAGGAACAGGTCACAGCTGACCTCACCGCCATTCAACGGGTCATGGCCATCACGCACTGGGTGGGTCGAACCTCCGGTGGTGCGCGTCTGATCGATGGCGAGTTGGCCGTTGACCTCATCGCTGCCGGTGTGGACTCAGCCGTTTCGATGACGCGCAACTTCGTCAGCGCCCAACAGCTGCATTTCGCGGTCGACAGGAGCGAGCTCTATTACAACGCTTCCCTCGAAGAGTACCTCGATCCGAACATTCGAACGCGAATGACGGAGACAATCGCAGAATCGATCTGGCGCATTGCGCAGCGCCTTGCCGATCAGGTCAACGGTCTGGCCCTCGATGCCGCCCTCAATGCGCTGGCATGGGGTCGACCAAGTTCCGGCGCGCAGGAGAGCCCGACGCCAAACTGGTGGGCCATGTTTGGCTCCCTCGACACCTGCGGGTGCGAACATTGCGAGTCAATCACCAGCCCTTCGGCGTACCTTGTCGATACGTTAAACTGGTTCAAGGCGTTGCCGCAGGAAGACCGGCAGAGTTCTCTCTTCGAACGGCTCGTTGAACGTCGCCCGGATATCCCGCACGTTGGCCTGACCTGTGGTAATTCGGAGACGAAAATCCCGCACATCGATATCGCGCTTGAAGTACTGGAGCGTGTACATGGCGACGTCGAGTTGCCGGTTGATACGATCATCAACACAACGCGATCTGAAGAAGACCTGCGGGCCTGGCCAAAAGAAAACGGCGCCGCTTCGATCGCGGAATTGGCCGCGTGGCGAGGGGTCTATGACGAGATCAAGAGTCGGCAGTCTACGTCCTTTTTCCGTTCCAGGATCGATCTGGCACGAGAGATGTGCCGTGAATTTGGCGCTGCGCTTGGCATTGATGATGCCGTGCTACGAACGAAGTTCGATGTGTTCGCTACTGATCAGGAAGAGTGGTTTTCGCCAATTGAATTGACCGCTTCTGACCGGTCGTTCTTGACGACTCCAATTGACGCGCTGGAAAGTCCGGGCGGAGCTCCGGTACTTGCTGATGGGCCCTCCAACCTGATTGGCGAGAACGACAACCGAGTGAAGGTGATCGCTGAGGAACTGGGGCTCGAGTTCGAAGACCTGTTCGGGTTGGAGCAATTCGACTGGCTGCACGATGATAACATTTCCGGCAGAATGATCGTCCACCGACCCGACGGAATGTCAGCGTGTCAGCGCGATTCATTCTTTCTGGTCGATGTCATGGAGGGATACGCCGGCGCGAGTGCCGGCGTGCCGGGCCGGGACGCTCCGGTGCGCCCCGCCGGGACATCAGCCGGGCCAATCGAAGAGTATCGTCTTCGTCGTCGTCGTCTGGAAAAAGTTGCGCTGCTCTCTACGGTTTTTCGAGCGCGCCCATTTGAGATTCTGCTCGCGCTTGAGCGCTTCAGCGGTGATCCGGAGCCTGTTGGCGACGTAACGGATGACATGCTCACGTTGCTACAGGAACTGGTCGCAATCCGCGATCTGCTGTCGGTGACCCTGGAAGAAGCGGTATCACTCTTTGCGTCGGACATCTCGACCGAGGTCTCTGGAATGCCCGGCGCAGTGCAGGCGTCGTTGTACGATCGCATCTTCGTCGAACCACTCAACAGCCAGGCTGGAAGCTCTCCATTTTCGAGAGACATCTTTCCGTGGTTTCCGGCTGCACCACCGCTGTCTCAGATCCTCTTTGAGCCCACATCGGGCGCAGGAATTCAGGTATTGTTGGCATCGGCGCTGGATGTGAACAGCTCTGAGCTCCTTGAGGCAATCTACTCCCCACCGCTTGACCACCCGGTAGAACGAAATGAGCTTACAGGTGACGTCTCGCCACCGGAATCTCTGCCATGGTACCCCGGCGATGTACTCGACACGGGCGCTCTGCACGCGCTGTTTCGCATTTCGGTGCTGTCGAAGGCTCTGGAGTTACGTCCGCGCGAAGTGACGTTGTGGGCACGCGCGCTGGGTGTTGATCCCTTCGAGTCACCGTCCGAAATGCAGGAGTTCGTCTACCTCGTACGCGGTGCTCGCGAGGCGGATGTTTCAATTCTGGACATCCTGCTGACGCTCGAATCTCCTGAAGGTCCTTCCGATATGATGGTCGGTGCGCGGCATTTTTCCGAGATTGTGCGCACTCACATTGAACGGCCCCTCTTTGACGCAGAAGGCACGTCGATGTCGCGTGTCGATGTCGCGCTTACAGAATTGCAGGCAGGTGATGACGTGTCAGCGTCATATCGTGCTTTGTTGCCCACCGGTCCGGGCTCAATGCCGTCCGATGCTATCGAGACTGTGCTGCGGAGTATCGATGCCGATCCGAATTGGCGACGGTGGGCAGCAGCGGTTCTTCGCTTTGAGATCGACAAGACAGGTCCGGGATTCGATGTAGACTTCGATGGTTCCGGCTCCGGCGCCTTTGACCCGTACCAGTTTGTTGTTGATGATCTCGAAGTGAAGACGTCGATCGCGGCAGGCTCCGGCGTTGAGACATTTTCCGACGAGCCGGCTCGCACGGCCCCGCGTCGTCGTTTCTTCAAGGCGATGACGACATTGGGCATCAGTGCACAGCAGCAAAGTGACATTCAGAGGGCATTGGTAGGCGGGTTACCGGAGAACGACCAGGACGACCTGTTTGAGGCCCTCGCGCAGTTGTCCGTCCCGGGCTTTTCAACGGATTCACAACAGGCTCGTGAAGAGTGGAGAGCGATCGTTGAAAGCAGCCAGGAGAGCGCAGGCACAGACCGTGAATTCACGGGGCAGATGCTCTCGCGCGTCATTGCGACGATCGAGAGTCAGACCGGTGAGTCATACCGGTCTGATCCGGTGCCGCTCTACCAGCTCTATGACGCGATCATCGCCAACATTGACGACCCGATGGTTCCTACGGACGTAGACTCGGCGCTGAAGGTGTTTTGCGATCGGTCGCTGTCCACGTCGACGGATGAAGACCCGCGCGCGCTTGCAGAATCTCGGCTGTCAGCGTTGTTTGTCCGCGTGCAGGCCGATGTCCTGACGACTGCACTGTCCAGTGCGTATGTGTCGGCCTCTGCCGACGATGAGCCTGTTGGGGAACCGGCAGAGGGCATTACGATCGATGCGCGTCTGGCTGACATCATCGAAA
>JAUIJQ010000234.1 GCA_030431165.1 Rhodothermia bacterium
AGCCTGATCGTCGCGTCCAGCGCGAGCTTCACCTGGCCGGCGGCCCGGGCAACAACAGAGAAGTCAGGATTAGTGGCCGCGCCGTTCATGTAGCGCGGATGCGAAAACAGGTTCGCCGTGCCCCACAGCAGTTTGATGCCGGACTCGTCCATCTTCGCCCGTGCGTAGTCGGTCAGCGCCCCGAGCCTGCGCTCCGACTCGGCCAGATCAGCCCCCTCGTCAACCATGTCCACGTCGTGGAAACAGTAATACTCGAGGCCGAGCTTCTGCATGAACTCAAATGCGGCGTCCATCTTGTGGCGTGCGCGCTCAACCGGATCGGAAGCATCGTTCCAGGGCAAGGACCTGGTGCCCGATCCGAACGGGTCGGAGAGGTCGTTGCAGAACGAGTGCCAGTAGGCGCACGCAAATCGGAAATGATCGCGCATCGACTTGCCGCCGACCACGCGGTCGGCGTCGTAATGCCGAAAAGCAAAAGGATTGTCGCTGCCGGGTCCCTCGTAGGCGATCTGTGGAACGGATGGGAAGTACTCGACGGATTCAGACATGTGCGCGCATTTTTGTTTGAGAAGGTAAAGTTAATCCGTGCCGAAAAGTCCTGCAGGCAGATATTTGAGCGAGACCTTTGCCCCGCACGCGCGTAAAGGAACTCCGAATGCGCAATACACAACTCTGACATGGCTCATCAGCACAAACTACCGACGCGGCACAGAGGCATCCTGCTGGCTGCCGCGCTACTGACATTCGTAGCGCCTGGTCAGGCTGCATTTGCCCAGGACGGGGCCGACGGTCTCAAGGAAGTAGTCATCCGCGACATCGACGCTTCGGGCGACAATCCGACGTACGTCAGCCTGTCGCTTGGCAAAACCGTCGGGGCAGACGAAGAGTGGGACCTTTCTTTCAAAGGCACCGATATCGGTGTAAGTGGTGCCGCGCAGGTCGTCGATCGCGCGTTCAAGCGAATCGTTGAGGCGCCGGAGGATGGGTGGAAAACCGACGGCGACGACGGTCCTGCCATCTCCAAGGCAGAGGATGTGCGGTGGTTCGAGTACGACCCGACGACGCATATTGTCACGCCGGTTCCGTTCCGTACGATCCTGCTTCGCACGAAGTCAGGGCAGTACGCGAAGATGGAGATCCTCGACTACTACGACGCAATGGACACGCCGCGTTTCTATTCGATCCGGTACG
Source organism: Rhodothermia bacterium (assembly GCA_030431165.1). GTDB lineage: Bacteria > Bacteroidota > Rhodothermia > Rhodothermales > JABDKH01 > JANQRN01. The sequence goes on from JAUIJQ010000234.1 coordinate 1,192, forward strand.
TCTTGCAGACCGAGGCCGGCGCGATGGGTCTCGGTACATCTGAATCCGACGGGTAGCGGGATCCGCTGCAAATCGGCCTTTGTGGGGCCTCGAAGGCTGATTCCAAAGAAAATGTTCTGATTGGGCTTGTCTCTGCGGGCGGGGTGTGCTATGTTTGTAGCACACTGCTGTTTTTATAGCACCGGCCAGAGCGCCGGGGGCTCGAACCGCTGACAAGCCGTATGCCGTCAAAACCATCTTACCTGCGCCTGAGTCGGCGCGAGCGCCAGATAATGGATGCGCTCTACCGACTCGGCGATGCCCCCGCCGCTGCGATCCGCGAGGCGCTGCCCGATCCGCCGAGCTACTCGGCCGTGCGGGCAAAACTGGCCATCCTGGAGGACAAAGGCTACGTCGCCCATCGCGCCGACGGGCCACGCTATCTGTATCGCGCCGTGGTCCAGCGCAGTGAGGCAGAGACAACAGCCCTGAAGCACGTCCTGCAGACTTTCTTCGGCGGATCGGTGTCAAAGGCCGTCGCCGCGCTAGTCCAGATGAACGACAATGACCTGTCAGAGGAGGACCTCGACCGCCTCTCGACGCTAATTGAACGCTCGGAAAATCCGTCCGCGGAGGAAGACTGACATGGAGCCAACTCAGTTCTCGACATTGTTCGCCGCCGTTGGCGCATTTGCGTGGAAAGGCGCCGTTGTTCTCCTTGTTGCCGGCGGACTCGCCTCGCTTCTCGGACGACACTCAGCCGCCGCTCGGCACCTGGTGTGGTGCTCTGCTATGGTTGCGCTACTGGCGTTGCCGGTCGTCGCGTCGCTCGTTCCAACCTGGCGAGCCGAGTTGCCGCTGCTTGCAGCTGAAGGGCCAACGCTGAGACAGGCTGTGCCGGTAGTCGCTCCGGAATTCGCCGCGCCTGTTGTGCTGGCGCAACCAGACGTCAACGTGGTGGCTTCTGCCGATCCGGCCATGACCATTCCAGTCGATGTACCAGTTGTTACTTCGCCGGTGCTCGTTGAGCCAGAAGTTGCTGAGACGGTAGTTGTCGAGCCAGTAATTGCTGAGCCCGTCGACGTTGAACCTGTCGTTGATGTTCAGCGCAGCACAGTCCCTGGGCTGCCGACAATTCTATTGTTTGTCTGGGCTTTTGGCGTTGTTGTCGTGGCCGGGGACATACTTGTCGGTCACGTTATTGCCCGGGCCATCACGCGCCGCTCCGGCCGTGTGACTGAGCCCGACATTCTGTGCGCCGCCGATGCGGCCGCCCGTCGCCTCAGTCTTGATCGGCCGGTTGATCTGCGCGTGTCGGATGAGGTTGCCGTTCCGTGTACTTGGGGCCTGTTCAGGCCGGTTGTACTGTTGCCCGACGAAGCCTTTGCATGGTCAGAAGATCGCGTACGCATGGTGCTGACCCACGAGCTGGGTCACATCAAACGTATTGACTGGGTCACGCAGCTTGTGTCGCATGTTGCCTGCTCGCTGCACTGGTTTAATCCGCTTGCATGGATTGCTCGTCGCCGCGTCATCGCAGAACAGGAGGCGGCAACGGACGACCTTGTCTTGTATTGCGGTGATGCGGCGCGGGACTATGCGAACAGCCTGCTCGACATTGCCCGTTCCTCACTTGGCTCCAGGAATCGATTTGGCTCGATCGCTACCGCCACGATTGCGATGAGCAGGCGTTCGACACTCGAAGGGCGATTGTTGGCAATACTCGATACGGATCGGCGCCGGGCGCCGGTGTTCGCAAAGCGTGTTGTTATCACTGCGGCACTTGCCGTTGTTGCGCTGTTGCCACTGGCCGCGATCCATCCGGCTGCCGTAGCGCGCGCTGACGCTGATGCCTCTGCGGGGCTGTTTGCTCGTGCGGATGTGGCATCCGATGCGCGGGTCGACGCGGCATCACCGCACGAGACCGCAGATCGCGATCAGGTCGAACCGGTGCGTGACGCCATGCCTGCTCAATCTGTCGCGGTTGCCGCGCCGGCAACATATCCGGTAGCACGTCCGGAAGCATCTCCGGAAGTACATCCGGAAGCATCTCCGGAAGCATCTCCGGAAGCATGGCCCGAAGAACAGCCGGATGTACTGGCTAACAGCCAGGGGAATTCCCTTTCGTTCGCCGCCCCGGTGGCGCTGCCGGAGCGCGGCGCTGCTGATTCGACAAAGGTGCTGGCGCTCCTGGCGGCGCTGGCGGACGAGAGTGAAGCGGATGTTCGCGTGTACCTCGTTCGCATTCTTGGTCAGCTTGAGAATCGCCTGGCGACGACAGGGTTGGCCCGCGTGCTCGTGAATGACGAAGACGCGGAGGTTCGAGCAACGGCAGCATGGGCCCTGGCCGAACTCGAAGATCCGGCGTCGCTGACGGCGTTGTCGTCGGCGCTGACAAATGACACGTCAGAGCAGGTTCGGCGCCATGCCGTGATGGCGATCAGCGAAATCGGCTCGCGCGAGTCGGGTCCGGTCCTTGAGCGGGCGCTAGTCAACGACGAGTCGGTTGAGGTACGCGAACACGCTGCATGGGCGCTGGGAGAGATTGGGTATGAGGCGGCTGTAACGGCGCTGGAGAAGGCGCTGAGCGATACGTCGGAGCGCGTCAGGTTGCGGGCGGCCTATTCGCTTGGTGAGATTGGCAGCGCGTCGTCAGCGTCACTGTTGGTTGGGCTGCTTGGGGATTCGTCCCCCAAGGTGCGTGCGTACGCGGCGCGAGCGCTGGCCGAGATTGCCCCGGAATCTGCTGTCGGACCGTTGTCGCGCGTTGTGGCCGATCAAGATCAGCACGTTCGTGAGTCCGCGATCTACGCCCTCGGTGAGATCGGAAGTGCTGACGCCGTAGGCGCACTTACACGTGCTTTGTCGGATTCAGAAGCCAATGTGCGTGCACGTGCCGCCTGGGCGCTCGCTGAGATCGGGTCGCCCGCGGCGCAAGATGCGTTGATCGCGGCGCTGGACGACGAAGACGCGGATGTCCGTTCGCACGTTGCCCGCGCGCTTGGCGAGTCAAAGGCCCACGCCGCGGCTGATGCGCTGCTACGCCTGCTGCGAAATGATCCTGATTCGAACGTGCGCAAGATGGCCGCGATGGCACTCAGCGAACTCGACTTTTAGGTGGAAATATGTTGACCAACTTCGGAGGCTCAGGCACAACAGTTTCGCGGCACGCCGGTTCGGCGTTCGTTGCTGCTGTGCTTACGCTCGTACTCGTTGTTCTCTTCGCGCTGCCTCAAACGGTAACCGCACAGCAACGTGACGCGTCACCTGCGGCGTTTGTTGATGGGCTGGCATCAGGCGACGCCAATACGCGAGCAGCATCGGCCTGTGCCCTCGCGGCACACGAGTCGCTTGGCTCGATCCGAGACCGGGCAGTCCTTGCGTTGTCCCGGTTGCTTGACGACAACGACGCGGCTGATCCCAGCGTCTGCGAGCCGTACCGAAACTGGGGCCGCTGGGGGGGAAGGGAAAACCTGAAACCCCTCCAGGTTGGCCGCGAGGCGGCACGCGCACTGGCCGCAATTTATCGGTCTCATTCTACCGGTGACACAGACGCGCGCATTGAATCGACATTGCTCGAAGCACTGGCGGACAACTCCGGCACCGCCCGGGAAAACGCGGCGTGGGCCCTCGGGGCAATTGACCATTCCCCGGCGGTCCCTCAACTGATCGCGCTTATCAAGAGGGACACGCATGCCCCGGCGCGAACGCAGGCTGCGTGGGCACTCGGCGCAATCGGAGACGACCGCGGTGTTGAGGGTGTTGTTGCGGGTCTTGGTGACGACGTCGCCAGTGTTCGAACACAGGCCGCCTGGGCTTCGGGTGCGATTGGTAGTGAGCGGTCTGCTGATGCACTCCTTGCCACGATGGGCGACGCTGATGCCGGCGTTCGCGAGCAAGCAGCGTGGGCGCTTGGTGCCATTGGAGCGGATGCAAGCGCCGGGCGACTGGCGCGCTACCTTGATGATCCGAATCCAGGTGTACGCGAGCAGGTTGCGTGGGCACTCGGGGCCATTGGTCACAGCGATGCCGTTGACGGACTCCTGGTCGCGCTACGCGACGACAATCCGTCGATCAGAACGCAAGCGGCCTGGGCGCTAGGTGCAATTGGTGATCGGAGAGCAGAGGACGCGCTCATGGAACTGCACGACGATCCGGTGAAGAAGGTGCGCAAGCAAGCGGCTTGGGCGCTCAGTGTTGTTATCTGAACGCTGGTCGCGTGAATAGCTGCGGCTCTTCACAAAATGCAAAAGCCCGACGCGAGGCGTCGGGCTTGACGAGGCACGCTTTAACTAGCGTATAGGATTGGGGCTCTAGCCCATTCATCACGCTGTTAGGCGTGACGGTATGTAAGGTGTTGTAGCAAAGTCCACCTCGACGCCGGCGCTTTGCGGGTCACCGACATCCTCAGTATCGGCCGCCCGCTCCACTTCTATAGCCCGGCCTGATTCGCGATGTTTCTCAGCCGCCGGTAATCCGAAAATGCCCTGGTGGGCAGTTCAGGTCACGTTTTCTGCGCTTGGCCTAATATCCGGTATTCATCCACGAGCGGTGTAAACCTTTCGTCGTAAGGGCGTGTCTTACCCCCGAACGCCCAATAATCGCATGCACGCACCGGAGCTGACCCGCACTGCAGAACAGGCCGCGAGGTTCAAAGAACTG
>JAUIJQ010000235.1 GCA_030431165.1 Rhodothermia bacterium
CCGAGTACAAGACAATCATGATCGACGCGACCTATCTCAAGGCGCACCGCACGGCGTCGAGCCTGACCGACCACGAGATCAGTGGTTCGAAAGGTGCTGTTCGCATCGGTGACCAGAATCGAGCCAACGCTTGTGGGGTCGGTCGCGATCGCTGTCAGGTCGGCGACATCCGCCAGGCCGCCGTTGGATACCACGACATTGCCCTGGGCTCGAAGACCGGCAGCGACATCGAAAGTCTGCGCGTTCCAGACGGAACCGGCACCGGAGAGGGTCGCGTTGCCGACACTCGAGAGCAGTCCCGTCGGATCGGCGACGGCGCCGGCGGAGATTCGCACGTTGGTCGAGTTGATCACGCCGCCGGCGGTGACGTTGACCGTGCCGATGGCATCGCCCAGCGGGCCCTGGCTCACCAGCGCCTGGCCGACGACGAAGTTGTTGCCCGTCGCGTTGAAGGTGCTTCCAGCGCCGGAGACGTTGAGCGTCGCGTTGGCGCCGGTGAACTCGCCGATGAAGATGTTGCACACACTTGCACAAGTCGCGTCGCCGGTTGCTTCGACCAGCGCACCGTTGAGTACCTCGAAGGTGCCCAAACCGCGCAGATTCAGGCGATCGCCGATGGTTTGCAGATTCAGCGTGCTGCCTGCGCCGGTGAGGGTCAGATCGCCGGTGCCGAGTTCATCCGTGCCGATGGTACCCGTCGTCAGGATGCTGCCATTGTCGATGAGAAGCGATGCGCCATCGGAGATGAATACTTCCTCCAGAGGTCCCAGATCCAGGTCGCCGGTCTCCGGTTCGAGCGCGCCGTCGCCAGTGAAGACGATGCCCGTCGGGGTGATGTCACCGTAGGCAGGCGCCACAAACCCTACCAATCCATAAATGAGTATTGCACACGCAACGAATGCACATCGTGCTGCGATCATCGAACAGTCCGTCCTTGGTCAGTTGTCAGTGAAGTCACAGTTGTCCATTCATTCTAGGTGGTGGGGCTTGGCCAAAGAGTGCGGCGTATCCCATATCTGTGGGGGTGCGATCGTTAGACTGCCGGTTCGCAGGAAGCGGACGTGCACATGGCAGAGCAGGCTTACCCGGTCTCCGAATACGGAATGGATGACGATGCGACCGTTGTCCATCGACAGGACCATGATGACGACGCCACGCAGGTGCGTGCGGCGGCGGGTCCGGCTGCTGACAGAGCGCTTGCGCCAGGTACTGTCATCAAGGACCGCTTCGTGGTTGACGCCACCCTCGGGCGCGGCGGCATGGGGGTGGTGTACCGTGCGCTCGATCTGCGCAAGCAGGAAGCCCACGACCGGGACCCATACGTTGCGCTGAAATCATTGTCGGATGCCTACCAGCGTGACGAGCGCATGGTCGTCGCATTGCAGCGCGAAGCACGCAAAGCGCAGACGCTGGCGCATCCGAACATCGCCACCGTCTACGACTTCGACAGGGACGGCAGTCTCGTCTACCTCACAATGGAACAGCTCAGCGGCGAGCCGATGGACGAGTTCATCGCCAAGCACCCAGAAGGCCTGCCGCACGAGCGTGTGCTGCAGATTCTGCGCGGGCTTTGTCTTGGTCTTGCGTACGCGCACAACAAAGGCATCGTACACTCCGATTTCAAACCCGGAAACGTGTTTCTGTCTGAAGACGATCACCCGAAGATTCTCGACTTCGGCATTGCCCGTGCCACGCCGGTGAGCGGTGAGGTCGCGGCTTCGAACACCACTGAATTCGACGCCGGCGAGCTGGGGGCGTTGACGCCATCCTATGCGGCGATCGAGATGTTTCTGGGTGAAGCACCGCACCCCGCAGACGATGTGTATGCGCTCGCCATCACCGCTTACCAGCTCTTTACTGGCCGCCACCCGTTCGACGGCAAGCCGGCGCCGCAGGCACGCGCCGAAGGGCTTAAGCCTGAGCCCATCCCAGGGCTCAAGCGTCGCCAATGGCGTGCGATTCGCGACGGGCTCGCGTTCGAACGAGCGGATCGCATCGAACATGCAGCGAAATTTCTTTCGGGTTTCGAACGGGCTGGCAAAGCCTGGCTCTTCGGCGGGCTCACAGTCGTGCTCGGGCTCATACTGGCTGGATATTTCAGCTTCGTGCAGATTCAGGAACAGGCGCGCATCGCCCCCGATGTGCCGTTCGAAGAGCTAGCCCCGGAGATGCAGACGGAAATTGAGCGCCTGCTGAGCGAGGGCGACACGTTGCTGGGCTTTCGGGATCACGCGAGTGCTCTCATCCTCTACCGGAAAGCCTACGACCTGCATCCGCGAAACGCCGAAGCCACCGGCAAAATGCTGGCGCTTCTCGAAGAGCTTTCGGACCGGGTCGCTGAGATGAATGACCCGACAGCCACCAATACGCTGCGGCAGAACGTGGACGAACTGATGGCGGTCGACGGATTTCTTGCCAACCATGATCGTCTCAAGGCGGTGAGCGTGAGGCTTGGCGAATGATCTTCAGGTCAATTTTGCTCGTGGCATTTGTACTTTTGTTGCCCATTTCGCCGGCTGGTCTGGCGGAGACCAGCCCGACTGCAGGCAATGATCAGATCAGCAAACTACATGTCGTGGACTGCCTACTGCCGGGCCAGGTGCGCCAGCTCGGGCGTCGCACGTTCCTGTCTCCACGCAGACCGACCCGCACGACTGCCGCGGATTGTGAGATTCGCGGGGGCGAGTATGTTGCGTTCGACCGGGCCGACTACAAGACCGCGCTGAAGGTCTGGATGGAGGCCGCTCAGGCTGGTGACGCTGAGGCGCAGACCAATGTCGGAGAGATCTTCGAAAAGGGCCTCGGTACCACGCCAAATTACGAAGCCGCGCTCACCTGGTACGAGAAAGCCGCCCAGCAGGGCAACACGCGCGCACAGTTCAACCTCGGTACCCTCTATGAAATGGGGCTCGGCGTACCGGCCAACAAGGTGATGGCGCTCAACTGGTATCGTCGCGCCTGGGGTGTCGCTACGGATGATGTGGTGTTTGCCTCTGCAGCGGAGCGCGAACAGGACGCACTGCGGCAACGGCTGAGTCGGTCGATCGAAGAGAAAGAGGCGCAGATCGGCCTGCTTCGCGATCAGGTGACCCAGCTCACGGACAAGCTCAACCTGTCGACAGACGCGGAATCCTCGCTACGCTCTCAGGCCAAGACACTGCAGTCGCTCATCGACCAGCTCGAGGCGCAGAAAGACGACACGGCGCGGGAACTGGCCGCCATCGAGCCGCCGCCAAGCGGCGAGCCGAAGACCCGACAGCCCTTGCAGGCGGTGCTGCAGGCACAGGATCCGGCGGCTGCCAGCGTCGCACCGCGAATGTACAAGGACCTCAATCTCGGCCGCTATTTTGCACTGTTGATCGGCAACCAGAATTATACCTCGCTCGACAACCTGGAGACGCCGTTGAACGACATCGAGCGCGGCCGAAAAGTGCTAGAAGAGAAGTACGGCTTCACCGTGCTGACCATAGCCGACAGCGATAACGTCGCGCTGATGGAAGCGATTAACGACCTGTATGAAATCCTTGATGAGAACGACAACCTCCTGCTCTTCTACGCCGGGCACGGCAACCGTCTGACCACCGGCGAAAAGGAAATCGGCTACTGGCTGCCCGCCAATGCCAATCAGCCTCCAAGGAACACATTTTGGGTGCCCAACGAGTTCATCAGCGGTCACCTCTCGCGGCTGAGGGCGAAACGCGTGCTCGTGGTCGCGGATTCCTGCTACGCGGGACTTCTGTCGACGGAGCCGACGTTCCTCCTGCTGGGTGACGACGCGCCGAGCTACAGCAACCTCGATTTTCTGTCATTCAAGCTGCAGAAGCGTTCGCGTCTCCTCTTGGCATCAGGAGGTGACAAACCGGTGCTCGATGGCGGTGGCGATGGTCACTCGGTGTTTGCCCGGGCGTTCTTCGACGAGTTGGAAGCCAACGATCGACTCATGGCGGCGCCGGAACTGTATCTGAGCGTAAAGTCGCGTGTTACCGAACGGGCGGCGGCGATGGACTTTGCACAGACGCCGGATCTCAAAACGATCAAAGCGGCGGGCCATGAGGTGGGAGATTTCTTCTTCGTGCCGGCGGCTCTGAGGTAAGGCGGAGACGACAGGCGTAAAGGGTTTCTACCAGACAGTTGCTTAAGTATGTCAACGAGGCCGCCAGTCGCCTAACACCAGATTAAGCAGCGTGGCTGCTCCTGGGAGCTTTGCGACAAAACGTCGAAGCTATTCCTGGCTTTGCGTTGGCTTGCTGCGTCCGAGTGAGCGCCAGCGATCGACTTCAACCACATGTTAGGTGTACCCACTCTTCAAGCCACCACACCCGTAACGAGTAGGCCGATGAGCACTAATAACGTAATGCCAAAGCTTATCGATCGCATAGTCGGCTGATTTGCGTAGTAGCACAAGGCATAGACGGCGCGGCCCACAACATAGGCCCAAGAAAGATAAGCAGTATAGGTTGCATCAGCGTCATTGAATATACAAAACAAGATAAGAACGATATAGATCGCAATGCTCTCGTTTGTATTCGCAAGCGTTCTACTCGCCCGAAACAATGGGTCTGCGTGATTCGGCTCTGGAGGTGTGCCTGGCACGTGCCTAGATTTGATTCCCATGATGTCAGCTACGAGCAGTTGAACGAGCAATAGGAGCCCAAGTGCACCCCAGGAGTAGATCGTAAGCTCGTAGGAGTTCATCAATATCTCAGTCATGATGTGTGCCTAATACCTTGTTGAACGGCGAAAGTGTGGAGGGCGCTTTTGCGACTGAATGGCGAAGCCATTCGCAGCGGGGCCCGGAGCGCATTCGTCCGAGTGACTGAACCCAAAGGGCGTAGGAACGACTTTAACTACCATGTTCGGTGTCTGGTGGTTCATGACACACGAATTCAAGATTGTGCCCGTCGGGATCGAGAATAAAGCAAGCGTAGTAATTTTCGTGATAGTGACTGCGAATGCCAGGCTGCCCATTGTCGGTGCCACCTGCTGAAATCGCTGCTTTGTACAATTGGTCTACTTCTTGGCGGGAATCAACCCGAAAAGCAACGTGGGTTTTTTGGATAGCACCTTTCTGCCGCACGATTGCGAAAACAGCGTAATCCCGGTCCCCGAAACCGACTGCAATCTCACCAAAATCTCGGTTAACTGGTAGCCCATTGGAAGCAAGTAGACCCTCATAGAATTTGCGACTTCTCAAAACATCCGATACGTGCAAATTGAGATGGTCGAGATTCACGAGTGACGCCTAACACTCAGTTAAGCGGCCAAGACGCCGAGGACATAAATGTGATTCACATTTTGGCCGCAGGTGCTTGGTCCGAGCGACTGAAAGGAGCGACTTCAACTTCATGTTAGCTGCCACCATCCCGATCCGAGAGAATGAAGTTGCGCAACTCCCTTTCGCTTCGCATGACATAAAGCACATAGACACGATCATCAGAGTGCCGATAGAAGATTCTGCAAGGGCCTACAATGAGTTCTCTATATCGGGATCTAGTCAATTCAGGTGGACGCCGACCAGATTCTGGGAAGTCTCGTAATCGTTGGATTGCATCAAAGACGCTCTTCACAAGACGTTTCGCTGCGCCCCCATCATCTAGCGCTATGTATTCGGCGATCTCTTCAAGATCTTCAAGTGCCGGATCGGTCCATACTATTCGAGCCACTTGCGCATTTTCTCTTTCGCCTTCGTATGAGATGTCGTCCTCTTTTCGAGGACTGCAGTCTCACCTCGGGCGATACCTTCGAGAATAGCCATTCTCCCCTGCA
>JAUIJQ010000236.1 GCA_030431165.1 Rhodothermia bacterium
CCGTTGGCGACCAGATCTTCTTTACGGCAACGTCGACTTCAAGACGAACCTCTGGGTGACCGATGTGCCGGTTGGCTGCGAGTCGCGCGCCGTGGCGGGCGACGGGGCGGTTGACTTCGGCCCCGAGACGGCCGTTGATATCGTGTTTGTGGGACTGGGCGGAAGTTGCTCTGTAATGGCTGAGCGGTTTGACGGTCCGCCGGCTGAACCATCGGGCATTGCCCAGGTCGTGATCGGCGACTATTACTGGTCGATCAGCGCGCCCACATGTACGTTTGATGCAGCAACTGAAATCCGGTTTGACCTTGACGAGCTGCCGGGCGCGGGTGCAGCGGGGTTTGGCGATCCATCCGACATCAAGGTCTACAAGCGCAGCGGTGATGAGGAGGACTTCACCGAGGTGCTGAGCGTCACGTACGACGCCGCGACAAACGAGATCGTCGTGACGGGGCTGACGGGCTTTTCCGAGTTTGCCTTTGCTGGCGACACGGGCGTCGGCGTTGACGATGGCGACGCAGAAGCCGACACAGATGCTGCGGCGCGCCATGCGGACGTTTATGTCAGCCCGGTGTATCCAAACCCGGTTGCTGCCGGCTCGTTGTCCGGAGTGTCAGCGGTTACATCCGGCGGCACGAACAGCGCGCAGGTGGTGCACCTCGAACTGCGCGCGACACAATCACAACAAGTTGCCGTCGCGGTGTATGATCTTGTCGGGCGACGCGTGGGGGCGCAAACCAGCGTCTCGCTCCAACCAGGGACCACGCAGATTCTGTCGGTCCCCTCGGAAGGGCTGGCACCCGGACTGTACCACATCGTCCTTCGCGGCGAGTCGTTTGTCACCAGCAGGCGCTTTGTGGTGACTCGCTGACATGCGCAGAAACGACAGAATCGACGTGTGCAGTACCGACGTGTGCAGTACCGACGTACGTCGACGCCGCGACGGTCCTACCTCGTGAGCACCACCCGCGTCGCGGCCGTCTGACCCGTTTCAGTTCGTGCCGCGATTACGTACACGCCCGGCGCCATGCCGCTCCCGTCGAGCTCAAGTTCTGCTCGCCCATCCGCGCCCATGTAACCCGAGTGGAGCCGCTTGACCCGCCTGCCGAGTATGTCGTACACGTCAACAACAACGCGTTCGGTCGGGTCGCCTCGCACCACAACACGTGCGAAATGCGAGAACGGATTTGGAAATGCGGGCTCGACATTCAGGCCGGCTTCGCCATGCTGTGGCGCGACCTCGTCGGTATCCACGTTGCTCACAGCCTTCATCCGAAACACTTCGCGGCCGTGGAGCCCGTCTTCAGCGATGAAGTAGAGCATGCGGCGGTCGCGCGTAACAAAAAGCTCCCGGGGATCGGACGAGTCGGGGCCCGGCGCCAGGTCTGTAACGGTGACCGAGTGGCCGTCGTAGCTCCACAACTCGGTGCCTGCACCGGCATCCGTCGAAACGAAATACAGCGCTTCGTCGAATGACACAAGCCGACGAAGCGGGCGCGGCAGTGCAACATGAAGCACGGCAGTCCCCTGCTCCGCCCGATAGATTCCGTCGGATTCATTCCCCGGCACGTCGCCGTAGAAGTAGACGTCATCACCAACTACAGCAAACAGATTCGGGTTTGTCTCAAAATCCGCTGGTGCAACAAGTTGATGTGTTGTTGTCCCGTCAAAATGGTAGGCCGCCCACTGGCCGTCGCGCCATCCGGCGAAATAGAGCTCGTCACCAACGGCGGTCATCGCTCGGATCGCAGTTGAATCATCACCCGGCGCGACGCTGCTGATTCGGTGCGCGCGAATCGCGGTCTGCGGACCCCGCGCCATCCACACTTCGGCACCCTCCACCGCGTCCTCGGCGATGAAGAAAACAACCGAATCACCTGGCGTAAGATTCCTCGGGTTGCTGAACGCCGTCGAGTCCGCAATGACCGGCGAGGTCCACGGGTCGTTGTAGCCCCAAAGCTTTGTTACCCCCGGTTCAGTGGCGTGCTCAACGCCCACGTAGATGCGATCATCAGCGGCGACAATCTCGTGGACTGTGTACGGCGCGGGCAAGGTCGATACGCGATCAAACGGTCCGCCACGCGATCGATACAATTGCGAATGACCATCCTGCAACGGCAAAGCAACGTAGAGCCCATCGTTGTACGAGACGCGATCGTCTTCGTAGAAATTGATCGTTGACGTCAGACTCGAACTTGGGTTCTTGTTAGAGTACAGCAGTGTCTTGTCCGGAATCGTGTGCTTCCCCCGTTCGACAAGCTTCATGTACGTCACATCACCGGCAACGAACTTCTCTATGATCCCGTCACGAATCGAGGTTGTCCACTGCGACGTGACGGTACCGTCCTCGTCGATCAGGTTGACGTGACCATATCGCGCGCCAACGTACACGCCGGCACTGCCCTCCCAGAACCGTTCAGCGTATGCGGATCGCGTGCCCGGCATCAGGTCCTGAACCTGCTCCGTCAGATTGTCGGATGACCACAGTTCAGCGCCCTGCGCAAGTGATCCGCCAACACCCCAGATCTTGCCGCCATAACTCGCAAACGGCCTCGCATACGTGAGGCTCGCAACGTTGCCGTCGAAGTAACGCCACAGCCGCCGCGAATCGTCGGGCTCGGTCAGCGGCGTCTGCGTGATGGTGTACATGTACAGCGCATCGCCGTTGGACATAAACGCATCGGGCACCGGGTCACTGGTGCTCAGCATCCCCCGTCGCGGATACTCGACCGTCAGGCCATCGGTGCGGTAGAGGTCGTTTCCGTGGCTACCATTGGCGCCAAAGAAATAGACCATGCCCTGGTGCGTTGTTGCGACCGGAATAGCAGGCAGGCTTGACTCCTGCCCCGGGACAATGTCTTCGATCAGCGCGTAATCTGTTCCATCAAATCGCCAGAGTTCGCGACCTGTCGTGGAGTCCGTGCCCGCGAGGATGTCCAGTCCGTTGACGGTGCCAATGAAGACCATGTCGGATGGTCCTCCCGATGCGACAGCGGACGGGCGATTGCGGGGGTAGGCGGCGGCATCGGAGTGTGTTGCGTGTGCGGCGGCGGCACCGGACGTTGCGGGTTCAGCCGAGCCTCCCGTGGTGAACCACAGCAGCGGGGCATCTGCCGGGCCCGCAGTGAAGTAGAGCGTGTCGTCGGATACGTAGAAGTCTCTGGGGTGCGACGACAGCGCCGTCGGATCAATGTCGATTAACTCCTGCGCAGCCGCCGGCCGTGCCGCGGCGGCAACGAGAAGCGCAGCGGCCGCGACGCTCGCGACGAGGAAGTGCGATATGGCGTGCCAGGACAGGTTCACGACAACACGTTACGCGTGTTGTTGGTCGTTAGCAATGGAAAAAGACGTTACGCGGGCGGAGCCCGCTGATCGTTACGGCGGCTTGCGCCGCCTTAATCGTTAGGAATCGTTTGATCGTTAGGAATCGTTTCGCGCCTTCGGCGCCGATTGTTCAGCATTCGCGCTCACTCTGGCGGCCAGGCTCATAGTGGGAATGAAAACCCGATCAGCGTCGTCTACTATACTACGATCAATCGGGCACCATCACGCATCATTGCAACCGACCCATGGTTAATTCAACCCGCCGAGGCCGATCGTGACGCGACTCCACGCGGTGCTTCGGCGCGTCGTTGACGTGCGGCGCGAAGAACTCGCGGCGTTGCTGTGGGCGACGCTGTACGGCTTCTCGATCTTTCTCAGCTACTACATCCTGCGACCCGTGCGGGATGAGATATCATCCGCTGACCGAGGCAATCTGCAGATCATCTGGACGGCCGTTTTCTTTGTGATGCTGCTCGCGGTGCCGCTGTATTCGTGGATTGCTTCGCGCCGACCACGCGGCGAGTTTGTGCCGATCGCGAACCGCTTCTTCGCTGCGAACCTGATCCTGTTTTATGTCGCGCTGATTGCGCTTCCGGAATCCGTCCGCCCCTGGATTGACCGCGTGTTTTACGTGTGGGCAAGCGTCTTTGCGCTGTTTGTTGTCACCGTGTACTGGGGCTTCCTGGCGGATGTTTTTAGTCAGAGCCAGGGCAAGCGACTATTTCCTTTTATTGCGGTGGGCGCGTCGCTCGGCGGCATAGCCGGCTCAGCCGCTGCGGGCGCGATGGCCCAGGTGTTGCCGGTGTTTGCGCTGCTTCTTGTTGCGGCGGTGCCGCTTGAGGTTGCGGCGCGGTGTGTCAAGGTATTGCACCGGAGTGCTGCGGGCAGATCCGATGTGCGCGCAACGGCGGATCTGCCGCTGCCCGGCGACGCCCTGAGCGGAATCAGGGCGGTATTCCGTTCGCCCTACCTGCTCGCGATTGCGGGGTACCTCGCGCTTATGACGTTTGCGTCTACGGTACTCTACTTCCAGCAGGCCGACCTCATCGCCGATGCTATTGCTGACCGCGGTGAGCGCCGCGCGTTCTACGCGTGGATCGACCTTGCCGTCAATATCCTGACGATGGTGCTCCAGGTTGCCATTACCGCGCGCATTATCAAGTGGATCGGGCTCGCGGCGAGCCTCATACTTGTGCCGGCCATTGTGATGGTCGGATTCCTGTCGCTCGGCATTTATCCGCTACTTGCGGTGCTCGTGGCGCTACAGATTCTCTACCGGGCGGGGCGATACGGCGTTGCAAAACCGGCGCGGGAGGTTTTGTTTACGGTTGTTGACCGGGAAGAGCGCTACAAGTCGAAGGCTTTCCTGGACGCGGCGGTGTACCGCGGCGGCGACCTTGTGAGTGGCTGGATGTACGCCGGACTCGCCGCTGTGGGCCTCTCGGTCGGCGCGATTGCGCTTGTGGCGGCTCCTCTCGCGGCGGTGTGGATCGGGGTCGGATGGAATCTTGGGAAGCGGCATGAGCGGATCGTTGCGCAGGCTGCGCCAGCAGCCGCAACAATAAGCGCCGACGGCGCGAAACGATCCAAACGATTAAATGATTAAGGTGGCCGAAGGCCACCGTAACGATAGGCTGCGTCAGCAGCCGTAACGATGTAACGAAATGAAGTGGACCAGACGTGAATTTGTGCAGACAAGCGCCGCCGCCGGCGCCGCGATGCTGGTGGGCTGCCGCCCCGCAGCGTCCCAACAGAGTGCGCTGATTGAGCGCGTAATCCCCAGCTCGGGCGTCTCGGTCCCCGTAGTAGGAGTCGGGACACGTAACTACCGAACTGAATGGGCCGAGAACGGACTCGAGGAGTACCGTGAAACATTGCGCGTCTTTTCGGAACTCGGTGGACGCGTACTCGACACCGCCCCGGGCTATGGTGACTCGGAGACCGTTGTCGGAAATATCCTTCAGGAGTTGGGCACCCGTGACGACACGTTCGTTGCGACAAAGGTCGACAGGGAAGGAGAGGAAGAAGGCGTTGCCCGCATGGAACGTTCGTTCGGATTGCTCCACACCGACCACGTTGAACTGATGCAGGTACACAACCTGCGCGACGCAAGAACCCAACTCGCCACGCTGCGCGGATGGAAAGAAGACGGGCGCGTCGGACACATCGGCGTGACGACCTCATCCGACAGGCAATATGAGGGCATGGAGGATCTCATCAACAGCGAGCCCCTCGACTTCATTCAGGTTGACTACTCGATTGGTAACCGGTCAGCCGCTGAGGCACTGCTGCCGCTTGCACAGAGTCGAGACATCGCGGTTCTGATCAACATGCCGTACGGCCGCGGGCGGACGTTCAGGCGCGTCGGTGATCGGGAGCTGCCGGACTGGGCATCCGAGATTGGCGTAGCGTCCTGGGGGCAGTTCTTTCT
>JAUIJQ010000237.1 GCA_030431165.1 Rhodothermia bacterium
ACGCGCATCGTACCGCTCGTCGGCACCTCAAAGGTCTTGTCGTGTGACCCGTACTCCTCAGCCTTCTGTGCCATGAGCCCGACATTCGGCACACTGCCCATCGTGCGTGGGTCAAACGCACCGTGCATCTTGCAGGAGTCGATTACGGTCTGGTAAACACCGGCGTACGAGCTGTCTGGAATGACCGCGAGCGTATCATCGGTGTCGCCGTCGGCGTTCCACATCTTACCGCCGATCCGGATCATGGCCGGCATCGACGCGTCGATGATGACGTCGCTCGGGACGTGCAGGTTGGTGATGCCTTTGTCGGAGTTGACCATGGCCAGCGCCGGACCGTCAGCTAGCGCAGCCCGCACATCCGCTTCAATTTCGGATCGCTCGCTTTCGGATAGTTCATCCAGCCGCGCCATCAGGTCGCCGAGACCATTGTTGAGGTCAACGCCGATGCGGTCTAGCGTCGCGGCGTGTTTGGTAATAACATCGCCGAGAAAGACCCGCACGCCGTGACCGAAGATGATCGGGTCAGAGACCTTCATCATTGTCGCTTTCATGTGAAGCGAAAAGAGAACGCCCTCGGATTTTGCGGCTGCGACCTGCTTTTGAAGAAACGCAACGAGCGCGTCGCGGCTCATGAACGTCCCGTCGATCACTTCATCCGCCTGCAACGCGATGCCGTCTTTGAGCACGGTGGTCTCGCCGTTGTCGCCAACGAGTTCGATGCGTACCGTCGTTGCCTCGGGCACGGTAACGGATTTCTCGTTGTGCCTGAAGTCACCGCCGGTCATCGTGGCGACACTTGTCTTCGAATCGGATGACCACTCACCCATCGAGTGCGGATTCTTGCGGGCGTACTCTTTGACCGCACGCGGCGCGCGGCGGTCTGAGTTTCCTTCGCGCAGAACGGGGTTCACGGCCGAGCCGAGGACTTTGGCGTACCGGGCGCGAATGTCTTTGTCCTCGTCGGTTTCCGGCTCGTCGGGGTAGTCGGGTACGTTGTATCCGTGTGCCTGGAGCTCTTTGATCGCCGCTGTGAGCTGCGGAATCGAGGCCGAAATATTCGGGAGCTTGATGATATTCGCTTCGGGCGTCTTCGCGAGGCGTCCGAGTTCAGCCAGGTGGTCGCCGAGCTGCTGATCGCTGGTGAGGCGTTCGGGAAACTGGGCGATGATCCGTCCTGCAAGGGAGATATCCCGCGTTTCAACGTCCACGCCGGCCGGAGACGCAAAGGCCTGGATAATGGGTAGGAAAGAGTAGGTCGCCAGCGCCGGCGCCTCGTCGGTCTTGGTATAGATAATTGTGCTCACGTAGTCGGGTCTGGTATCGCGGCGAGCTGCCTGAAATTCTGGAAACGGTTCTACCGGGGCTCCCCGGTTTGGACCTCGAGATCGGGACCGCGGGATCGGCACCGTGGCGACATTCCCGGGAATCAGCTTCAATTCCCCAAGATCGGCGCCGTCGGTACGTCGTCGGTACGTTCGAGGGCCCTTAATCTACTGTCAGCGCGCCGAACGTCCCAAAGGAGAGTGTGCAAGGATCACCCGTTCGCCGTATCGTCTAGGGAAGCACATCCAGCGAACAGGGAACACCAGGTACAGCCATGCCCGCAGACCACAACCCCAATCGACGCGACTTCCTGAAGACCTCGGCCGTGCTGACGGCCGGAGCATCCGTCGGACTCATGGCCTCCGAGAACTTCGCCTACGCAGGCGGCACCGACACGCTGCGGGTGGGACTGATCGGCTGCGGGGGCCGAGGCACCGGCGCGGCTGTCAACTGCGTAGAGGGGGCGGATGGCATTGAGATCGCCTACATGGCTGACCTGTTTGAGGATCGACTCGACGGGTCGCGTGAACGCCTCAAAGAAGCAATTGGCGATGCGCTCACGGTAACGGATGACACCGCATTCTACGGCTTCGACGCCTACAAGCCGGTGGTCGAAAGCGATGTCGACATCATCATCCTCGCGACGCCACCGGTGTTCCGTCCGATGCACATCGAGGCCGTCGCGGCAGCGGGCAAACACCTTTTTACGGAGAAGCCGGTTGCCGTTGATCCCGTGGGGATCCGCAAAGTGATCGCCGCGGGCGAGGTCGCTCGGGGCAAAGGGCGTTCAATCGTTGCGGGCACGCAGCGACGCCACGACCCGTCGTATATCGAAACGATGCGACGTATTCACGACGGCGCAATCGGCGAGGTGCTCTCAGCGCAGGTCTACTGGAATCAGGGCGGATTGTGGCACAAAGACCGACTGCCCGGGCAATCCGACATGGAGTTCATGTTGCGGAACTGGCTGTACTACACGTGGGCATCGGGCGACCACATCGTTGAGCAGCACATTCACAATATCGACGTTGCCAACTGGGCGCTGAACGGGAATCCGGTGAAGGCTAATGGTGTTGGCGGACGGCAGGTTCGCGTTGATCCCCGCTACGGCCACATCTTCGACCACTTCTGCATCGAGTTCGAGTACGCAAACGGTGCGCGCGTCATCAGCATGTGCCGCCAGCAAGACGGAACAGCGCGATACGTCGGTGAGCGTATTCAGGGCACCAAAGGCACCAGCGACGGACACTCATACATCGACGGCTCCAGTCGCTGGGAGTGGGAGTGGCCAAACGACGAGCGGGTCAACCCGTACGTGCAGGAGCACACCGACCTGATTGCGGCAATCCGTAATGGCGAACCCGTGAATGAGGCGAGGCGTGTAGCTGAGAGTACGCTCAGCGCGATCATGGGGCGCGAGGCTGCTTACACCGGGCAGGTCATCACGTGGGACGAGATGATGAACTCCGACCTCGACTTGACACCCGAGAATTGGGAGTTTGGCGCACTCGAAGCGTCACCCGTGCCGCAGCCGGGCATTACACAACTTTCGCGCCCGCGGACGGCTCACCACCACCCGATGAACATGGAAGCCAACGCTGAGGCGGGTGGTTGAGAACCAGGAGCGAAGCAAACCCATGGACCGACGACGATTTATCAAGAAGAGCGCGGCAGCAACTGCAGCAGCAACCGCAGCAGCTTCGGTCGCGGCACCAGCGGTTCTAGCCGCACACCCGAAACGCGCCGCGGCATTTACGCTGGACTATGCGCCGCACTTCGGCATGTTCAGGCAGAACGCGGGCGACGATTTTGTCGACCAGATCAGCTTCATGGCCGAACAGGGTTTTCGCTCCTTTGAAGACAATGGGATGAAGGGCCGGAGCCTCGAAGATCAGGAGCGCATTGCGGATGCCCTGCGCCGCAACAACATGCGCATGGGCGTATTTGTTGCGCACCAGATCCACTGGTCCGAGCCCAACCTTGCGCGCGGTGACAAAGAGAAGCACCAGGAGTTTCTGGCGGATATCGAGTCCTCCGTTGAGGTCGCTCAACGCGTTGATGCAAAATGGATGACGGTTGTGCCGGGGCACCTCGACCTGCGTCTTGACATGGGCTACCAAACGGCAAACGTCGTTAAAGTCCTGCGTGAGGCGTGTCGCATCCTCGAGCCACACGGACTCGTGATGGTGCTCGAACCACTTAACCCGCGCGATCATCCCGGACTGTTTCTTACAAAAGCCGCACAGGCGTATGAGGTGTGCAGGGCAGTTGACAGTCCGTCGTGCAAGATCCTTTTCGACATCTACCACCAGCAGATCACCGAGGGCAACCTGATCCCAAACATCGAGCGTGCGTGGGATGAGATCGGTTACTTCCAGATCGGTGACAACCCGGGGCGCAAAGAACCAACGACCGGCGAGATCAACTACGCGAACGTGTTCAGCTACATTCGCGATCGCGGGTATGACGACATCCTCGGCATGGAGCACGGCAACTCCCAGCCCGGCGCTGATGGTGAGGCCGGCGTTATTGCTGCGTATCAGTCGGTTGATCCGGCGTAGGAAGGCGCTGCCGGATGTTGTCCGCCGACGTACGTTAGTGATCACAACCGGACAGGTGTGGCGGGTCGCTGCGGTGAATACGCTGCATCAGGCTGCATCAGGCTGCGGTGGGACGTGTGGCGACGTGATGGTATCGGATTTGCGTTCGTGGTAACGACTATGCTGATCTGACGTCAGCGTCCAGATTCGTCGTACACACGCATCAGTCGTACACACACGCCCCGGCGCACACGCCATGTTCCAGAGTTACGTCGCTGCGGCCATCCGCAGTCTTAAGAAGAACCCCGGCTTCACGCTCCTGAACGGGATCGGGCTTGCACTTGGAATCACGTGCAGCGTACTCATTCTGACCTACGTGAGTCATGAGCGGTCGTACGACCAATTCCACGAAGACGCTGACAGGATCGCGCGCGTCTACATTCAGACAACACTCGGCGCCGCGCCGCGCTACAGCGAGCACTCTGCATCGCCGCTGGCCGATTTTCTTGTCGACACGGTACCGGAAATCGAAGACGCGGCGAGGGTACTTGGAAGTGTCAACACGTCGCTTGTCAAGCACAACGACGTCGCGAATTACGAAGAGAACATCGTTGCGGCTGATCCTGCTTTTTTCCGGCTCTTCGACTTTGAGCTGGTAAGGGGAAATACAGAAACAGCGCTGGCAACACCGTATACCGTTGTGCTCACGCCCGGGTTTGCGGCCCGTTACTTCGGGTCGGATGACCCGATTGGCAAGACGCTCGATATGGAGTTCTGGGGGCGGCCGTTCGAGTTTACCGTAACAGGCATCATCGGAGACGCCCCTTCGACCTCGCATATCCAGTACGACGCCGTCATGTCGTATGCCACGTATCTACAGTATCAGATAGACACGAATGGCACGGACATCTCACAGCTCTGGACGATGACCAATCCGACCACGTATGTGTTGATGCATCGTGAGGCTGATTGGCGGGCACTCGACCGCACAGTTACCGAAGCCGTTTTGAATCTCGCGACAACGGGGCCCGATGCACAGGATCCCGATGACGTCTGGTATCGATACCACGTGCAGCCCCTCACGGATGTCCATCTTGGTGCGCTCGGTCTTCCCATTGAAGCGCCGGCCAGCGCGCGGACGCTGTCTATCTTTGCGTTGATCGCGCTGTTGATTCTGCTGATCGCCTGCGTGAACTACATGAACCTGGCAACGGCCCGGGCAACACAACGGGCGCGTGAAGTTGGCGTCAGAAAGGCGATTGGTGCTCACAGACGGCAGCTGATCGGTCAATTCATGACAGAGGCGCTCCTCCTGAGCCTTGCGGCCGCTGCCGTTGCAGTGCTGCTGATCAAAACGGCGGCACCCCTGTTTGCCACGCTCACGGGAAACGCGGAGATGGTCGCGGCGCTAGCCAGGCCCGGCACGCTCTTGCTGGTTGCGGGCGCTGCTCTGGTGGCCGGACTTGTCGCAGGGATTTATCCGGCTCTTATGCTTACCTCGTTTCGACCTGCGGCCGTGCTGCGCGGGACGTCGCGGGGTGGTACCGGTCACGCAAAGGTTCGACGCGGTCTTGTTGTGCTGCAGTTTGCAACAGGAATCGCCCTCATCATCACGACGCTGGCCGTAAACCAGCAGCTTCAGTTTGTGACGTCGACAAACCTTGGCTTTGACAGCGAACAGGTTGTTGCAATCCCGCTTCGTGGCAGTGACGCAACCGCCGACGGACCACTGCTGAAATCGGAGATTGCGCGCCTTCCCGGTGTCGTTTCGGTGGCACTTGGTGGCGCCCTGCCAGATCGAATCACAAGCGGAAACGGCGTTGGTGTTGTCGGTGCGCCCGACGAGGAGATGACAATCCGACGCGTTGTCGC
>JAUIJQ010000238.1 GCA_030431165.1 Rhodothermia bacterium
GGAACTACGTCACTGATGCTTATGGCATCCGCGAGCGTCAAACCAGGTGAAAACGGGTTCTTTTCATCCGGTCCCGACTCCTCTTCTGATTCACCAACGCTTCCTTCTGTCTGCTCGATAACCGGCGTCACGATGATGTTGTTGGCGCCAAGCAACTTGATCTGACTCAGGATCTCAAGCTGGGCACCCTTCCCTATCGCAAGCATCGCGATCACCGACGCAACGCCAAAGATGATCCCTAGCGACGTCAGGATGGAGCGTGTCTTGTTGTGCCCGATTGCCTCAATGGCAATAGCGAGGTTGGCGAGAATGATCGACATCATGATTCGCCAATGCGGGACAACCGCAGTCGTTCGGGATTATCAACCGTGGAGAGTACAACACGGTCAGATTCGTCCAGCCCGGCTTCTACAACCGCTTCGTTGTCCCCGATCAAGCCAAGTGCAACCTCCTGCCGCGCCAACCGTCCGCCGCGTTTCACGACGACGTAGCTCAGGGAATCCGTCGGATGGATGGACTCAAGCGGGATAGACAATACCTCTTCCAGCTCAGCAATGATGATCGTGTTGCTGGTGGTCATGGACGGCCGCAGGGTGCTATCCGCTTCGACCAACTCAATTGCCACCTGGAACACCTTTGCGTCGGAGTTCGGACGCTGCTCGCCAATGTTCGCGACCTCGGTGACAATGCCACGTAGCACCCGATCAGGATCTGCGTCGAGCCCGATTTCGACCGCCTGTGACGGCTTTATTTTCTGAATGTCAACCTCGTTGACATAGGTGATCGAGTTCATGACAGACAGATCGGGCAGCGTTGCGACAACCGGGTCCCATGCATTTACGGTGCCACCGGTTGTGAGCTTGGTGCCTCGCCAGTCCCGGCGATAGATCACCATCCCGTTTTCGGGCGCCTGAATCGTAAAGGAGGCGGCAACAGCCATGAGCTGATCAAGCTGACGGCTTGCCTTCGACCGCTCAGCCTCAACCTCCTGCATCTGCGCCTCCCCCTGCTTCACCTCCGTCTTGTAGGACTCGCGCTTCTGCTCCAACGTACGTTCGGCTTTCTCGTACTCGATTTCAGCCTGGCGCTGCACTGAAGGCGGTTCAAACGCTGACTGCTCAACCTTGAGCTTCGCTTCTTCAAGCGCATATCCGAGGTTGATGAGTTCGTCCCGAGACTTGCGAAGCGTCAGCGATGTGTCGAGCTGCGTCTGGATATACTGCGCCTCAGCCTTCTGCAGCTCAGTCTGGCGGTCCTGAATGCGGCTTGTCAGCTCCGACTTGTCAAGCTCAGCGACAAAATCACCTTTTTCGACGACGGTGCCTTCGGGCACAAGCTGCAGCAGCTTCATCTCGAAGATCCCTGAAGTGCGGGCACCCGTCGGACCAAAAATCTTGACGGAGTTTTTCGCCTGCAACTCACCGGTCGCCGTGACCGAAACACGGAAGGGGCCAACGCGCGGCGAGACAACGAGCTCGGTGGTTTCTTCGGCGTTGCGCGGAAGCCCGAAGGCGAGTGCCACAACGCCCGTAAGGATGACCGCTGACCAAACAGCGATTCGTTTCTTCATGGCGGATGAAGGATGCGTTCGGTTGTCAAACGAGGGAGACGACCGTGCATCTAGAACTGCACCTCAAGGGATTGAGGGCACGACCGTCGCAACGCGTCAAAACAAGCTTCAAAACAAGCTGCGTTGTCGGGCTGGGCACCGGCGGCTATCAAGCTTCTACCCGAAAAAATGACCATCGGAGAATCAGGTCGCCGGAGCAAAGTCAGGGTAGCGGAGAGCCGGCCGAAATACCAGTGTTATTACATCAAATCCAGGGCAAAAGGAAGCGGACACCCGGCTTATCCGATAGTTAGAGACACGCGACGTGTTGCGAAGTTGCTGTTTCCTGCCGACCCGCTCACTCGTAACGTAGACTCCGCACGGGATCTGCAACCGCGGCCTTGATCGACTGATAGCTGACGGTCAGCAGCGCAACACCAAGCGCGAGCAGGGCCGCCAACACAAACGTTGACCAGGATATGGGTGCCCGATACGCAAAGTCTTCGAGCCAGCGCTGCATGGCAAACAAAGCCAGCGGCGCCGCCACAACGAAGGCCAGTCCGATCAGCTTCAGGAAATCCGCCGACAACAATGCGACGATCCCACCTACCGAAGCGCCGAGCACTTTCCGCACACCGATCTCCTTCGTTCGTTGCTCAGCCGTAAACGCCGCCAATCCGAACAGCCCAAGACACGCCACCAGAATTGCGAGCCCCGCTGACACCGTAAACAAGCGCCCCACGCGGCGGTCCTGCGTGTAGAAGTCCTGAATGCGCTGATCGAGGAAGTTGTACTCCACCGGACTCGCCGGATCGATCCCGGCAACAACCGCGCTCAACGCTGCGATTGTGCCCGGAAGGTCAGTCGTCGCAACGGATGCCGTGATGTAATCCGACCCCGTGATCGGCGTTGAAATCCAACCCAGCACCAACGGCCTGATTGACTCGTGCAGCGACCGGAAGTGGAAGTCCTCAACCACGCCGATGACGGTGGCTTCAAACTGGATGTCGCTCACGGTCGCGCCTATCGCCGAACTCGGGACGCGGATCCGGCGCCCGACCGGGTCGGTGAAGCCGAATGCACGTGCCGCTGTTTCGTTGATCAACACGCCCGCGCTGTCAGCACCGCGGGACGCGTCGAAGTTGCGCCCCGACGCCAGCGTCACGTCAAACGTCGGCAGAAACTCAGCGTCAACCCCGATGAACGTAGCGCCTTGCACATCGGTCCTGCCCTCGGGCAACACGCTGATCTCGTTGATCTCTTTCCAGTCACCCGGCACGCGCGACGTAACACTCACGCTGTTGACCGCCGCGTTTTCAAGAAAAGCACTGCGTATGACGTCAGCGTTTCGACGCACCGAACCGCTGTTGATATCAAACACAACCTTCTGCGTTTCGTCAAACCCGAGACTCTTCGAACGGATATAGTCGAGCTGATCTGACGCAACAAGCGTGACGATGATCATTCCGATCGACAACGTGAATTGGGCGACGACGAGTCCGCGGCGAAGCCGGCTCGTATTCCGGGATCCGTGCGCAGCGCCTTTAAGAACTTGCGCCGGGCGAACGCGCGCCAGAAAAAGTGCCGGATAGCTGCCCGCTATTGCACCGACCACGACAACGAGCACAAGCAGCATGACGATCATTGGGCCGTTCTGGAGTACGTCGAGCCCAAAGCTCTTCCCCGCCAGGCTGTTGAACGCCGGAAGCGCAAAGTTGGCAAGGACGAGGGCGAGTACCATAGCGGCCAGCGCCGTCAGAATCGCCTCGCCAAGAAACTGCGTCACGAGTTGTGATCGGAACGCGCCGATTGTCTTGCGAAGCCCGACCTCGCGCGCACGCCGCATTGAGCGCGCCGTCGCAAGGTTCATGTAGTTGATACATGCGATGACGACGATGAACAGCGCAATCGCCGAGAAGATGTACAGGTACGACCGCTCGCCGTGGCGCGTGCCAAACGACATGATCATTTCATCCGAACCGAAATACACGTCGGATAGCGGCTGCAGCCTTGTCGCAATTGGTCCCGGATTCTGATCGTCGTAGTGTGGCGCGTACAGCGACGGCAGCCTACCAGCAACCGAGGCCACGGAAGCCCCCGCGGCCAGCTTCACGTAGGTCGTGAATGGTCGGTCGTTTGATTGCCAGTCAGCCGAGTACCGCGCCCAACCGCTGAACGCCCGGTCAACCGTGGCAACCGAGAACAGCATACTGAAGTCGAGATGGGAGTTGCGCGGCGGATCACGCAGGATCGCCCCCACCGTCATGTCGCCCAGCGACGACACCTCGATGGTTTGTCCCATCGGATCTTCCTCGCCGAAGTACTTGCGCGCGGCCGATTCGGTCAGCACGACAAACCCGGGCTCAACGAGCGAACGCGGGGCGTCGCCGCGAAGCACCTCAAAATCAAACAGGTCGAAGAAGCCGGGCTCCGTGATCACGTAGTCGGCTTCGTAGAACGCAACCGGTCCGCGGCGTATCGACGGTCGGAAGAGGCTGAACACGCGAACCGCCTCCTCGACATCAGCAAACGTCTCTTTCAGTGCCGGCCCAACCGGGCCCGGCGAACTTGCAAATTGAAGCTCACCTTCGTCGGCAGAGGCGTGCGTTTCGACGACGCGGTAGATACGGTCGCCATCCGCATGGAATCCGTCAGCGCTCAGTTCATCCTGCACGTAGAACATGAGCAGCAGGCAGCACGCGAGCCCGATCGCAAGGCCAAAGATGTTGATAGCTGTGTACGCCGGATGTTTGCGCAGCCCACGCACTGCGATGACGAAGTAGTTCCTGAGCATAAGGGCGGTGGTCGGACTTGATGGCGGACTTCGGATTGCACGTGACAAATCCGGTGCCATTGCAATCCCCGGTCGGGCGCGGCCGGATTGGGCGATTCGCGGCTGTTCCTGACGGTTGGGCTGCACGGTCACGATACAGCGGTGTTCAGATACGAACAGTGCGCGAAGAAGGGTGACTGGTTAGATTCAGCGACGCCGACTAGCTCGTCGAGTTATGATGACAATTTTTGGATTCGTAAACGGACCCGGCGCGCAGGCGCCCCGCGTTGTCCCTGTCGTGACGCGGGTTGTGCTTCGACTTGCCACCGTCGGAGCGGTCATCGCTGTTGCCGCCGGATGCGGCAAGAAGACACCTGCCCGGCAGGTGCATCCGATGCCAGAGGCCGTTCCCACTGCCGCCGAGGTCGATGTTGTCATCAGTATGGACAGCACCGTCACCATGCCGCTCGACGTGGCGGCGCTCGCCCGCAGGTTACGCGGTGCCGATGAGGAGTTGGTTATCGGCAAGCAGGACGGGGCTGACGGTGAGCTGATAGGGGAAGTGCTGGGACTCGCAAGGCAAACAACCGGAGACATCGTCGTGTTTGACGGACAGTTTTCGGCGCTACGCATGTTCGACGCATCGGGCGCTTTTGTCGGCTCGTACGGGGCAGCCGGTGAAGGACCAGACGAGTTCTGGCTCCCGAATGCGCTCCTTCACATTGCTGATAGCAAGTTTTTGGTTGGTGAGCAAGATGGCACGATGACGGTCGTCGAAAGCATCGCACGTGACCTTCTGCCGGTTCGATCGTTCTCCGTCCATCGCGGATCGTACGACTACTGTGTCGCGGGTGGCAACCTCTTTGCGCAGTCCGCGCCCTTGATTATTGATGATCGGGATACGCGTCCGGGGGCTATCCGAAAGTACACGATGGAGGGGGCATTGCTGGACGACTTTGGTTCGACGTATGCGTTTGGCAACCCTGCCGTTCGGCAGAACATGGCCGAGGGACGTATCGGTTGCAGTACGCATGGCGACGTCGTTGCGTTGATGTTTCAACACCTGCCTGTAGTCCGGGGATTTTCAATCGATGGCGAACTCCAGTGGACAACGCTCTTGGCGGACATGATTGTGCCAAACGTGATAGGAGCGCTCAGCGATGGGATGCCGTCTGCTGCTCCCGATCGTGAACAGCTCCGCAGCGACCACTTGCAGCGCATCGTCGCACTGCCTGGTGGTTTTGCGCTGATTCAGGTTGTGAGAGGCTGGCGCGGCGGAGCTCCGCGACCGGTTGATGCGGGCCTTCATACCTACTTGCTGGACCTCGGCACCGGCGAGGGCGCGTACATCGGTAAGACACTCCCGCTCATCTTCAAGGCGTATGAGG
>JAUIJQ010000239.1 GCA_030431165.1 Rhodothermia bacterium
GGCCATCCACAGCGTGACGTTGGTGATCGTGAACAGCCCCATCTCGGAGCCGGAGGCATCGACGACACCGCTGAGATCGAGAAAGACGCCGGCCGTCGCGGCCGCTTCGTCGTTCGAAAAGACACGAATTCGTGCGGCGTTCTGCTCGACGACAAACAACCGGTCTGAGCTGTCTCCCGCGTTCTGCAGATCAACGGGATTGGCGAATGTCAGCGCCGGAAATGCCGGCTCCAGTTGGTCCTGGGCACGTGTCTCACGTGGAGAGACAACAACCGACAACAACAGGGTGCCTAGCATCACCCACTGTACGGTACTCACTTGCATTGGTGACTTACGAGACCCTCTCAAGCATTTCGCGTGCGACGGCCGCGACGCGGTCTGCGGTAATTCCAAACTTCTCAAACAACTCGCCCGCCGGCGCCGAAGCGCCAAATCGATCTATGCCGATGGATCGTCCTTCAGAACCGACGTATCGCTCCCAGCCTCTGGTCACTCCCGCCTCGATAGAAATCCGCACCGCGACGGTGGGTGGCAAGACCTCATCGCGGTACGACCGCGGCTGTCGTTCGAACAGCTCGAAGCACGGCATGCTCACGACGCGCGGACTGAGTCCGTCGGCTTCAAGGAGCTCTGCGGCACCCAATGCAACCGCCACCTCCGAACCCGATGCCAGCAGAATAATGTCGGGTTCGGCATTGTCACCCCGCAGTACGTAGGCGCCGCGGTTCACGCCGTCGGCTTGTGGCACACGCGAGCGGTCCAGCGTGGGGACACCTTGTCGCGTGAGCGACAGTATGGTAGGTCGGTCAGACGTCTCAAGCGCGATGCGCCACGCGTCAGCCGTCTCCCCGGCATCTGCGGGTCGGATAAACTGGACGTTCGGGATCGCCCTCACGGCCATGTAATGCTCTATCGGCTGATGTGTGGGCCCATCCTCACCGAGGCCGATCGAGTCATGTGTCATCACGTAGACGACGGGAAGACCCATCAGCGCAGAGAGCCGCAGCGCCGGTCGCAGATAGTCAGTAAAGACAAGGAAGGTTGCGCAGAACGGTCGCACGCCGCCATGGAGCATCATTCCGTTGCAGATCGCCGCCATGCCGTGCTCGCGCACACCAAATCGGATGTATCCGCCATCACGCGCTGAAGCGGACATATCAGCCCGTCCCGAGATGTCGGTCTTGTTTGAACCCGTCAAGTCGGCGGAGCCTCCAACAAGGTTCGGCAGCACCTGGCCGATGGCGTCGATCACCTTACCACTGGCGGCCCGGGTTGCGAGCTTTGACCCAGTCTCAAAAGCTGGGATCGCAGCCTGCCATCCGTCATTCAGATCGCCATCCATCCAGCGTTCGAACTGTGACGCAAGCTCCGGATAGCTCAACCGATAGCGCTCGAACGACTCGAGCCACTCTGACTCTTTCCCGGAGCCCGCCGCCGTCGCGTTCATGTGGGTGTAAACATCCTGCGGCACATAGAATGTCTTGTCGGGCCAACCAAGAGCCTTCTTTGTAAGAGACACCTCGTCCGGGCCAAGCGGTGACCCATGTGCCGCCGCGGTGTCCTGTTTGTTGGGGCTGCCAAAACCGATGACGGTTCGGATGGCGATAATGCTCGGCTTCGCGGTCTCAGCACGCGCCGCGTCAATGGCCCGACCAATCGCCTCGAGATCGTTGCCGTCGGCGACCTGCTCAACGTGCCACCCGTACGCCTCAAAGCGGCCACGCACGTTCTCCGAATAGGTCAAGCTTGTGCTTCCATCGATCGAGATGCCGTTGTCGTCGTAGAGAACAACGAGTTTCCCAAGGCCGAGGTGTCCGGCGAGTGAGGCAGCCTCATGCGACACGCCTTCCATGAGGTCGCCGTCGGAGGCAATCGCGTACGTGTGATGATCAACGACCTCGAACCCGGGGCGATTAAAGTGCGCGGCCATGTAAGACTCCGCGAGGGCCATGCCGACGGCATTGGCAAACCCCTGGCCAAGCGGACCCGTCGTTGTCTCGACGCCCGGGGTCACGAAGTTCTCCGGATGGCCGGGCGTCTTGCTACCCATCTGCCGAAACGATTTGATATCGTCCATCGACAGGTCGTAGCCGGTCAGGTGCAACAGACCGTACAGCAGCATCGAGCCGTGGCCCGCTGAAAGGACGAACCGATCGCGGTCAGCCCACGAAGGATTCGACGGATTGTGTCGCAGATACCTGGACCACAGCAAGTACGCCATCGGAGCGCAGCCCATGGGCATGCCGGGGTGGCCACTGTTAGCCTTCTGCACCGCATCGACCGCGAGAAATCGGATGCTGTTGATCGCCTGCTGGGCGAGTTCTTCAGAAACGGACTGCATGCGCGTTGGGACTACTGCCATGGAGCGTTTTGTCGTTGTTGCCGGTTCTCCCGATCAGGAGGCAATCTCGTCGATCATCTGGGCCAGACAATGCACCGAGCGCGCGCTGCTGTCGATGATCCGACCGTTAATCATCACGGTTGGGACGACGCCGACACCGGCCTCGTAGGCGAGCTGGCGCTGACGCAGGGCGACACTCCGATACATCTGGCTGTCGAGCCTGCGCTTCAGCAGGGCATAATCGAGCCCGATTTCAGCACTGATTGATTCCATGTCGGCCAGACTTAGGCCACGTGGATTCTGTCGCTCATACTGGGCATCGAGCATCTCGAAAAACTTACCCTGCTGTGCGGCCACGTGGAGGGCCTCAACCTGCATCAGTGATCCCTGGCTCAGTACAAACGGCCGAAACACAAATCGGGCACGATCGCCGAGGCTGTCAGCGGCTGCCTTCATCATCGGGTGCATCGTCTTGCAGTGTGGGCAATTGGGGTCAAAGAACTCCATCACCACAACGTCGGCGTTGGGGTCACCCAGGGATGGGTCGCTGAAGGAGACCCAGTCATCGAAGTTCTCAACGCGACTCTTGGAAGCGTCGTACGAGCACACCTGGCCGGCACCGCCCTCGACCACTGCGACGGGACCATCAACCGGCGCAGCCGGCGCAGACTCACCTAGACTGTTGAAGTAAAAGTAATCGGCCCCTGCAAGGACAGCCGTTGCAACTGCGAGCCCGACAAGAAGCGGAGTTCGTCTGAGTGCGTGATTCGACGCCATGGTGGTCGTCCGTTTGGTTCGGTTGTGATTATCGTGCCGTCCGCCTCTTCGGCGGTAGTGTCTACTTCAGGAGCGCCTCGTCAGGTCCACCGCCGATACGATCGCGAGCAAAAGCACGATCGACGCGGAGGTGAGGCACAATTTGCAGAACTCGCCAAGCTGGAAGTACTGCACGTAGGACAGGTATCCGGAATACACGAGTCCGACGGCAATCATGGCGAGACGAAGCGTCTTTGTGCGCACGGCATCAGCAGGTGCCTGCCTGATCGACAGGAAGCTGACGCCGGCCAGTGCGATGTAGAACAGCAGTCCCCAGACGATGTTCGACACGCCGAGCAGTTTCCCTGCATCGGAGCCCAGAACCGCTTCGCAGCCAACCGACGGCGTTACCGTTTCGGGTGCGGAAAACCCAAAACAGCCGCGATCAAAGCCGCGTCCGCTCTGGATCCAGAGGTGCACCACGACGATGATCCCCAGCAGCGCGAGCGCGTAGTAGAGGAAATCGAGGACCGGCTTGGGCTCGTGGAAGGCGCGCGCGAGGAATCCGCTGCCCGACGACGACGCTTTGCTTCCCGACCCGGCAGTCGCATCCGACTTACCTTTCCCGCCGCCCTTCTTCTGCGAACGATTCCCTTTACTGGACATAATTCGGCCTACCGAGTGTTTCGGATACGATTCTTAGGAAGCCACAAAGGTACGCACTGATGGGCGTTTTTGGGAAGCGAATCGCACCGCTTGGTTCTCCGCGTCGCGCCCCGCTGGCGGCCCGGCTCCCCCGAAGCGCCGTCCAGGGCACGTATACGTGGATTGCCCCTTTTCACGACTTGCTGGCCCACCTCGTTGAACCGGCCGCGCGGGCAGCCCTCCTTGAGCTTGCCGCTGTCACCGATGGGGAGTACATCCTGGAAGTCGGTGTCGGCACCGGCCTCACGTTCAGACAACTCGTAGACCAAAACCCTTCCGGACGCACGATCGGTGTTGAATACACGCCGGCAATGCTGAAACAGGCGAAGCGACGTCTGGGAACGTCTAGACACGCGTACAATCTGACCGAGGGGACGGCATTCGACCTCACATTCGGCGGTGGGACGTTTGACCTGATCGTGTCGTCGTACATGCTCGATATGTACGGCAATGCCGACACGGCATTGATACTGTCCGAATTTTACCGCGTGCTCAAACCAGGAGGCCGCGTCGCGTTGTGCCACATGGCTGTTCCGGAATCGCGAACCGAAAGCATCTGGGATCTCGCGTACAGAGCTCACCCTGCCCTTCTGGGCGGGTGCCGCGGCGTGTCGCTGACGGCCCCCATTGCGAACGCGGGATTCGTCGTGCGTGAGGCGCTGCGGGTTACCTATCGGACCTTTCCTTCAGAGGTGATCGTCGCGGAACGCCAATGACTTGTCAATCGCTTGACCGCTTGCGGCCGTGGCCGTATTTTTTGCGACACAGACCTGGACGGTCTGTTTGAACCGACCTGAACGAACCGACTCGTACGAACTACAGTACACACCGATGATTCGCGCCGCACATACAACGTCAGCACACTCCACACGCAATTGGGCGTGGTGGCGAGGCTGCGGGTGTGGCGTACAGGGCAGGATGAACTGACAGCATTCTGCGCGTTGAGCCGGCCCGCTTCCTACTTGGCAGCGGGCTTTTTTTGTTTCAAGCGCTTTTGACTGCCTCCCTTCCTGCCCACGCGGCATTCTCAAAGCAACCAGACAATGCGATTCCACCCGATAACTTTTGAGGAGTTCGAGGCCCGCGCAAAAGCCAGCCTGGCTGACGGCGCGCCGGCGACCGCCGTGTCTGTTTTTCGCTTTCTGCCGGCAGATCTACTGACACCGGTTTCGGCGTTTCTGAAACTTCGCCGGGAAAGCAGGTTCTCATTCCTGCTCGAAAGCGTCGAGGGTGGTGAACAGCTCGCACGCTACTCTTTCATTGGGACACACCCATCAACCGTTGTCAAAGCGTTTGGGCCACACACTTTTGTGGAGTCGTGCAATGAACTGCGACCAGCAGTAGCTGAAGACGGCTCCCTGCTCGACGTGCTTGGACGGATTCTTACCGGTGTCCCGCAAGTCCCCGACGATTCCCTGCCTCCGCTAACCGCCGGTGCTGTGGGCTTCATCGGGTACGACGCGGTTCGTCTGTTCGAGAATCTTCCCGGCGGACAACAGGATGACCTTGACGTTCCAGACGCGGTCTGGGGGGTATTCGATTCAATCGTCGCGTTTGACCACGCGCGACAGGTCATCGTTCTGACGAGCCGCGTAGTCGTGGGTCAGGACGACTCGATGCGGGCGCGATACAATGAGGGAATGCAGCGTCTCGAGGCGCTCACGCGCACGCTTGAGGATGCCGCGCTTGAACTCCCCGACGACATCACCATCGATCATGACGGCATGTCGCGCAGTATTTCGCGAACGGAATACATGGACGCTGTCGAAAAGGCACGCGAGTATATCCGACAGGGAGACATCTTCCAGGTTGTACTCAGCCAGCGTCTCGACCTGCCGTTTTCCGGCGACCCGTTTAACCTGTACCGTTCACTGCGCCAGACCAATCCGTCACCGTATCTGTA
>JAUIJQ010000240.1 GCA_030431165.1 Rhodothermia bacterium
CGGGTGTAGTTGCCGGTCTCGGCGATTGCAACGAAGCTTCGCAGGTGATCAAGGGACAGCGTTTCAGTAGCCATGGCGGTGTTGTGTTCACGGTGCGCCTACCGGCGGCGTGCTCGGTCGTGCTGCTCGCAAATTAGTGAATCTTATCATTCTGATAAAGAATATCAATTATGCTTATTCTGAAAATGCCGGTACATTGGCGCTCCCGCCAACGGAATTCAGTAACCCCATCACTTTGCCGACGTGGTCGGCACATAACGGATCGCTGCCATGGTCACCGCCCTGCCGCAGTCAAAGGCCTCCCGGTCCTCCCTCATCCTGTCGTTGCTTATTGTCTGGATCGTCTGGGGCTCGACGTACCTCGCTATTCAGTTTGCCATCGAGACGATCCCGCCGTTCTTCATGATCGGGTCGCGCTTCGGGCTCGCTGGTCTCCTCATGTACGTGTGGCTTCGAGGCACCGGCCGCGCTGCCAGGCCAACTGTCAATCAGTGGAAACACGCGGCAATCATGGGTGGATTGATGTTGTCGGCCGGCACCGGCCTCGTTGCGTGGGCTGAGCAGACCGTGCCGTCTGGAATTGCAGCACTGCTCGTTGCCACGTCCCCTGTGCTGATGGTGTTGCTGGAATGGCTGTGGAAGGGCGGACTGCGTCCGTCATTGTCGGTCTTTGCCGGACTCACGCTGGGATTTGTTGGCGTCTCGATTCTCGTGGACACATCGACGATTACCGGAGGCGCCGGCGGTGGCGTGGACATCCGTGGTGCGGCGGCCATCCTGGTGGCGACGCTCGCCTGGTCAACGGCCACGATTCACGGGCGGGACGCCGATCAACCGAGTAACGTATTCCTGGGCAGTGCGATGCAGATGTTCTCGGGTGGGATGATCCTGGTCGTGGTGAGCCTCCTTATGGGCGAACTCGCCGGTTTTGACGTTCGGGAAGTCACAGCCGCGTCGTTCGCCGGCTGGTCGTACCTGATCCTTATTGGTTCGTTTGTCGCTTTTTCGGCGTACGTCCACCTGATTCGTAACGCGACGGCCGCGTCGATATCGACTTACGCTTACGTAAACCCCGTCGTCGCTGTATTCCTCGGATGGTTGATTGCGGATGAGGTCATCGACGCACGCGTACTTGCTGCGGCCGCGATCCTCGTGTTCGCCGTGATCCTCATTATGCGCGACAGAAACCGGCGGCGGGCTCCCGAGCGACGGTGGTATATGCGCGGGCGAAGTCGGGCCGCGTCGCTGTAGGGGCGTGTCCGACTGGACACACTACCTCCCAAAAACGCCGGGTCAGGTCGTGTCCGGTTCTACACAAGCTGCTGAGTATTGTGATGAATGATAACATGCAGCAAATAGTGTAATAGGTTGTCGCGCAGATAGTTATATGGCTGCCTGGTAGTCTGTGGTTCGAGTTGGCCCCGTGCTTGTCATGGTGATGCGTGGTAACGCAAACCAAAAGCCAAGCAAATCCCGCGTCACACCGGCGGGTCAGGAGGTCAAGATGAAACGAGAAGCCAGAACACGCACCCGCCGCCGCGACTACAGTGGCCTGAGCATTACGGGACTAGCATTTGCGACGATGCTGTCGGTCGCGGTAGTGGCCGTCGGATGCGGAGAGAACATCGGCGGGGCCGGCAAACAGAAAGTTGCTTCGTCGGAGCGATCTGTGGAGCACCCACCTCAGCCGGTCGCTGAGCGAGTCAGCAGCGATATCCCAATCGTCGATCAGGGTGGCAGTACCCATGTTCTACAGGATGAGGCGCGACCCGTTGTTGCCGCGAGTTCAGAACCCGTGACTTTTGCGTCAGCCGAAGCCGCGTACAACGAACGCAACTACGACGAGGCCGCACGACTCTTCACGCGGTACACGACCGACAACCAGGGCAATTCCTGGGGTTACTACATGCTGGGTCTGTCTGAGTGGAAGGCCGGTGACCGTGAAGCCGCAGAGCAGGCATTCCGGGAGGCACTTGAGCTGGACAAGGGGCACGTCAAGTCATGGGTAAACCTGTCTCGCGTGCTGCTGGAAGTTGAGCGGGCTGATGAAGCGCTTGCAAACGTTGATGAAGCCCTGGCCGTGGAGGGCGAAAACAACGCGGCACTCCGCACCCGCGGACGTGCACTCGAGGAACTTGGACGTACAGACGAAGCCGTCACTGCGTATCAACAGGCACTCATCGCAGACAACGAGGATGTGTGGTCCATGAACAATATGGGTCTGGCGTTCATCCGGACAGAGCGCTTTGTTGAGGCCGTTCCGCCGCTGGCACGCGCCGTCGAACTGCGGAACGACATCCCTGTGTTCTTCAACAACCTCGGTATTGCACTGGAGCGGACAGGCTTTGTCGCCGATGCGGGCAAAGCGTACGCAGCAGCCGTTGCGCTTGACTCGACATACATGCGTGCATCCGAAAACCTCGCGCGAGTCGAGTCAATATCAGTTGATTCGCTGGCCGAGCCCGCGGATCTCGGGCTATTCGCTGTCCAGTTTGCCGACCAGATTGTGGCATGGCAGCGTGATGTCGCGCAGGCCGCGATGGATGCCCATGACGCGCAACACGCGGAAGTTGAGACGCCCGCGGCAGGTGATTCTGAGGATGGATCGGGATCAGGTGAGGAGCTGCCCGCTGAAGGTGCAGAAGCAGAAGCCGAAGCAGAATCTGAAACCGAATCGGAGGCCCAGCCCGAACCGGCAACGATTGAGCCTGAGGCAAATACCGAATCCAGCCAGTCGAAGGCTGCTGATACCGCCGCGAACTCAAGCGACTCCACGCGCTAATCCGACGTATCACAAATTCGACTTCTGGAGATGCGGATGGGGCCCGGTTGGCAAGAGTCAGCCGGGCCTTCGTCCGTTTATTCGAATCCGGGCATTACGGTCACCCCTCCGTCGAGGCGATACGCAGCGCCTGTAATAAACGCAGCGTCGGGCCCGCACAGAAAGGCGGCAAGCCCGGCGACTTCGTCTGGCGCCCCCATCCGACCAATTGGTTGGTACGCCGATAATTTGTCGAACACTTCCTGCTCGTGTCCCGGATAGTTTTCGCGCAGATAGCCGTCAACAAACGGCGTATGAATACGCGCCGGGCAGATGCAATTGCAGCGGATGTTTTTGTCTGCGTAGTCGATGGCCACGGAATACGTCATCGTAAGCACAGCGCCCTTCGACGCTGAATAGGCAAACCGGTCCTTGATGCCAATGAGCGACGCGATGCTGGCCATGTTCAGGATGACCCCGCCACCATTTTCGAGCATGTGGGGGATGACAGCGCGCATTCCATTCGCAACGCCCTCGACGTTAACAGCCAGGACGCGACGCAGCTCGGCAGCCGACGTTGTTTCCACCGTTCCGACGCTGCTCACTCCGGCATTGTTGACCAGGATGTCGATTGTTGTGCCGTTGGCTGCGAGCCCCGACATCAGGTCGTCCATTGCAACATCGCTTGCGACATCAACGGTACGCGGAGTTGCACGAAGACCTGCAGTGCAAATTGCATCCGCCGTTGCCTCGGCGGCATCCGCGTTGATGTCACAGACAACGACGTGATGGCCCGCGCGTGCAAGGCGATGGGCGATGGC
This sequence comes from Rhodothermia bacterium, assembly GCA_030431165.1. GTDB lineage: Bacteria > Bacteroidota > Rhodothermia > Rhodothermales > JABDKH01 > JANQRN01. The sequence continues at coordinate 3,583 of JAUIJQ010000240.1, forward strand.
CTCGCCGATGCCGCTACCCGCACCCGTTACGACGGCCGTCGTGCCGGCCGCTGTTGTCTTGTCGGAATCAGGCATCAGGCACTCCTCAGTTTTTGTCCGGCCCCCACGGCGGTTGGTGTTGTGTACACCCCATTTTCGACAACCGCCGGATTCTCGAACTGATCGTTCAGGTGCGGAATATACTCGAGCATCTCAAGCGGGAGGTCGAGCGCGATGTGGTTGAACAACACAAGATGTTGGTGCAGTTGTCCCATGTCGCCTACATGCGGGATGACGGCAAGGCCGTGCTGGGCGGCGAGCATGCTGACCGCAATAAACTCGGACACGCCGCCAACACGCAGTGCGTCAACCTGGACGATGTCGACTGCCCCCGCCTGAATGAAGTTCTTGAACAGCACGCGATTGCTGACGTGCTCGCCGAGCGCGATCCTCGATCCGCGCGCGCGTGCGATCTCGGCAAGGTCCTGGTGCGCTACGATATCATCCGGATGCGTGGGCTCTTCGATCCAGTATGCACCTTCGTCGGCAAATGCTTCGCACGCAATCTCAGCCTGGCTGACTGACCACTGCTGATTTGCGTCAACCATCAGCCGAACCGACGGATCAACGCGTTCGCGCAGAATCCGGAAGCGTGCGAGATCGCGCTCGAGGTCTGCTGAGCCAACCTTCAGCTTGAGTGCCCCGAAGCCGGACCGCGCCGCTTCGGTCGCGCGGGCGGCGATGACATCGTCGGAGTAGTTGAACCATCCGACCGAAGTGTCATACCCGGGGTATCCGGCCGTGATTACGTTCGCTCGTTCGTCACGCGTCGAGCGTGCCGACGCAACAAGTTCGCCTGCCTCATTCGGCGACAGCTCGTCCTCAATCCAACTGAGATCGAGTAGCCGCACGATCGATTCGTCGTCAAGCCCAAGCAACAACTCCCACAGAGGCATGTTGCGCTTGCGCGCCCACAGATCAAAGGCGGCATTTGTGACCGAGGCGAGTGCCAGATGGACGGCACCCTTGTGCGGACCGAGCCAACGCAGTCTGGGGTGGTCTGCAAGTTCTTTTTGCAGGAATCCAAAGCGCGCCATGATCTCTTCGATGTCGTTTCCACCGAGTCTGATCAGTTCATCCGCAAGTACCTGCGCCAGCTCGCATACAATGTCGTTGCCATCGCCAAGCGTGAAGGTCGCGCCTTCACCAACTAGTCCGTCATCGTGAAGCCGCGTGATCGCAAACGCATATTGCGGATCTCGATGGACCGCGTCGCTGCCTGAGCCGTCTGGCATCGAAAACCGCTTGTCCAGTGTTGTGGCCCGCATCGGGTGGCTCATACGTTCAAAGTCGGTATCCGCACTCCGCGCCTCCGGATACGTGCATGATGTGGCCCGTTACAAAACGTGCAGCGTCGGAGCAGAGGAACACGGCAACAGGCGCAATCTCGTTGGTCTCCGGACAGTAGCCGAGGGCGTGCAGACGGTCCAGATATGCCTCAATTTCGTCAGGCTGCGGTTGGTCCTGCGCCCACTGGCGCAGCGCGGGTGTCCATGCGGCAGTTGGACACAACGCATTTACACGGATTCCGTCGGGGCCCCAATCAGCCGCAGCACTCCTTGTCAGCGCATTGAGTCCACCCTTCGTCATGGCATATGCGGCATGACGGGCCTGGCCACTGACGCCGGCCATGCTTGACACGTTCAGCACACAGCCCCGCGAGGTCTTGAGTGCGGGGTAGGCGCAGCGCATCGCCCAGAACGTCCCGCGGAGGTTTACATCAAGCAGTAGTTGGAGCTGCGCCTCAGTTGTCGTTTCTATGGGTTCGCTTGGTGTTACAACCGCCGCATTGTTTACGAGTACGTCGAGGCCGCCGAGTTCGCCAATCACATCACTAACGACCTGGCCCACGCTGGACAAGTCCGCTAGGTCGAGTGGCAAAGCCGGGCATCCCATTTCGCCGTGGGCGGCTGCGAGGTGTTCGTCATCCAGCGCCGCAATGGCGACGTTTGCGCCCGACGCAAGAAACGCCTGCGCAATGGCGTGCCCGATACCCTGCGAGCCGCCGGTTACGAGCACACGTTTGCCCGCGACATTGTTATGAATCGGGTCGTTCACGGCAGTTGTCCGGAC
>JAUIJQ010000241.1 GCA_030431165.1 Rhodothermia bacterium
AAGACGGCTACGACCGTCTGAACGATGGTTGCTACCGGGGCTCGTCGCATAAGACACCTCGTGTGGGCCTGTGGCTGGAGGGTGCGTTCGTGGAAAGTTAATTATTCGTCTCACTTATGAAACAGTCCGCAAAAAACGGCTAGACGGGCTCTCATGACCGGGAGAAGGCATAAAACGCCTCGTCGTGGCCGAGTCCAAGTCCAGAGAATTGATCGACTTGGCTCAAGTTGCTGATCCAGGTACCCGATTCTCTGGTTTCCGGGCCTACCCAGACCCGATACCGTGTGATCTGCCACAGAAATCCCCAGCGTCATGACCAGCCGCACGCTCAAACTCGCCGCCCTGCGCGCCCTGCGCGCCATGCCCATAGTTCTTGCCGTTTCGATGATCGCGCCGATTTCGGTCGCCGCACAGTATTTCGGGATTCGAGGCGGCGCTGAACGCACGCAGCTGATGACCGACGTCGACAGCGGTACCATCGGCACCGAGACCGGCATTACGCTCGGCGCGTTCATCAACATCCCGCTGCCGGCCAACCTCGGCATCTCACTTGAAGGGCTCTACTCGCAGAAGGTTGTAACGCAACAGAACCTTGAGCTCGCACAGCAGGGTGCCTTCGACCCTAGCGCGTCGCTTCACCTCGGCTACATTCAGATGCCGATAACGATGTCTTACCGATTCCCCGTTCCTGGCCCGCTGAAACCACGCGTCTACGCCGGACCGGTCATTGGTGTTGTTGTTGATCAGTCGATCGACCTCAAAGGCAAGAGTGCCGGCGACATCGCAAACGAAGCGTCACTGCTGACGCGCGAGGCGTTCTCTGATCGCGAGGTCGGATGGACGGTCGGGACCGGTGCTTCGCTCGGCTTCCGCGGTTTTCCCGTCCACCTGATCTTCGACCTCCGTTACATCGGCGGAGTGACAACGATCAAAGAAGACTTTGCCGGAAACCCGCTTGCACGCCAGCTCGAAGTTGGCGCGTTCTCCGGGATGATTGGGATCGGCTTCTAGGATAGCCGGAAGAACGGCTCAGGACCAGCGCTCCATCGCAACGGCTAGAATGCCGAATTGATCGGTGAGCAGCCCCTCGTAGCCGCTCGGTCTGTCGTCCCAATAACGCCAGTCTTTTCCGCTACGACATCCGCCGAAGACGGCTGCATCGGCCATACCGGCGCAAAGCCGTTCGAGCAACGCGTCTGCTTCGTGCTGCATGCCCACGCGGTAGAGTGCCCGTACAAAATGCCGCGACTGCGAGTGCGTGCGCCCGCCGTTCTGGTAGAATCCGAAAGGATACCCCTGCAGAATGTCAGTGCGATCCTCATCCGGTATTGGCCACAGACACACCGGCAAGCCGTAGTACGCGTCAGGCATCCCAACGCGCTCTGCCTCGGCCCACAGCCGTTCCATCATGACGCGCGCCGTCTCGTCATCAAACAATCCCGCGCAGACGGCTACGCCGGTTGGCGTCAGGAATGCGTGGTCGTGAATTTCGTCGTTCTTACAACGCCAGCCGGCGACCCACCCGGTTTCGTCGTTGTAAAACGCCGTGTGATACGAAGCCCGCAGTTGCGCCGCCCAACCGGATAGGTCAAGCGCCTCAGCATTGATTCCGTGCTCCGGCAACAGCGCGTCGAGCCGCGTCAGTGCGGCGTACAGGAGCGCATTGGAAAAGGCATCTTTCCACCCGAACGATATGACGTCGAACCAGCACGTGCTCCACTGACCGGAGCCGCTCGTTCCGGTTCGGTACGGACTCTCGATGAGTCCGTCGTTATCAAGATCACGAGCCCGCATTCGGGCGAGCTTCTTGTGGATCTGAGGCGCAAATCGTTTAGCCCAGTCGTCGGGCGCGCGGTGTTCGAGGTAGTCGGCAAGGCCGAGCAGGGCGGCGGTACCCGTCATGAGGTACTCGTCCTCGGCGGCATGGACCACGCCGTGATTCACGATGTTGCCTGACGCGTACCCCGTTGCCCCGTCGAGCCAGCGCTCAAGCGAGTCGCCTACGAGATCGAGTGCGTGCAGCCCAGGGAGCAACTCGCCTGCCCGGAGCGCGATATCCGACCAATTGTCCATACAGATCGGGCAGTGCATCGAGGCGCCATTGTTACTGAGCGTCGACGTGTCCGGGCGGTACGAAAGTGCGGTCAGCGTACACCGGTCCACGGCATCGCGCACAGCCGCCGGCGCATCGGCCCGAAGTTGTACGTGCGGGGTGGCAAGCTGCAAAGTAAATGTGGCGCTGGTCGTGCCCGCCGGTACAAGATGGTCGCCCTCGGCCTGTGTTTCTTCGTCAAGTCGAAAGGCAACTTCGGTTCGGTCCTGCGGACGAAAAGCGTCGGAACGCAGCGTGACTCCGTGATCGCCTTCGATTCGGAAGCGACCATGACCGGGTGCAACGAGCCAACCGGGGAATTCAACAACGCCCGACTCTCCGTGGCGTGTTGTCTTGCCGATCACGTGCGTAGGCGTCACCGTGCAATCAAAAGCCAGCGTCCACGCGTTGCTCGTCCATGCACGGAACGCAACTTCGTTGTGACGGGTGACGTGCATCTCCAGGCGATCGCGGTGCACCACCCAGACAATGGTGTAGCGAAGCAAACCGGCTCGTAGAGAAACGTCATACGTCACGCGGTTGCCGCTGACTTCGATCGACCCCTCAACCGCATTGCGAAGTGAGGGCATGATCTCTGGTGATCGACCGACGGCGTGTAATCGCGGACCCTGAAGGAATAAGCCGGGGCCGTGACGCAACATGTTGACCGACGTGTCAGCATTGTCGTGCTGATCCAGGCCGAAGTGAGAAAAGCCGGCGCGGTCGATACAGAATCCGATATCAAAGTGCTTTGACCGGAACCTGATCTCACCATGGCGATGTTCGGCCGACAACCCGGCAGGTAGTCCGCCGAAGTCAATGCCGGCAACATTCAGCAGGCGCTCGTCGCGGGGCGCAATCGGATCAGCAACCTCGCCTTCGAGCAGCAGTCCGCCCGCCGCAAGGTTCCACGAAGGCCACCACGTGTCAATCCCGCAAGCACGCAACTCGATGATGACGGCGGAGGTGCGGATCGCATCCAGGTTGACCCAGTGGATTGTGTCGCCAGCCGGTCGCGGAAGATCGGTCTCGTATTTGATTTGACGCCACTCGCCATCGATCCAGGCAAGCAATCGATATGCGGTGACCCAGTCGCGGTCGACGACGCTGCCGCAGCTATGGTAGCCGCGGTGTTTCCGGAAGCCGATTCGGTGTAGCGTCGCCTCACTGTGGAGTTGCAGGGCGCGCTGGTGAACGATGCGCTCAGCGGGCGCGGGATCTTCGCTCGATAATTCGTTCGCGAGGGGCTTAGTCCATACCGCGCGACAGAAGGACAGGGCGGCCGGCCCGGTTGTGCCGCCGAGGGGCACCTCGAGGTCGTTCAGGGTTAGCAGGTCAATCGAGGCCATTTCGACATAAAGGCACGTCTATAATAAGAAACGACGTGCTGTATTTGGAACAAGCGAAGCCCGCCTACTGCGTCGCTGCCTCAACGTTCCCGCCCCGCCACTCATCAATCTGCGCAACGATCTGCCCACGCACCTGGTCACACAAAGCCTGCGCGTCGCCCTTCTCCAGTGTATCTGTTTCAATCGGCGCCAACACCCGCAGCCGGATTGGTCCGGGATTCGAGAAGAGTACGCTGTTCTTTGGCAACGCGTCGCTCGTGCCGTCGATGACAAGCGGCAGCACCGGCACCCCGGTCTTGATGGCAAGGTGGAATGCGCCAACGTTGAACGGTCGAACGTTCCCGTCTCGGGAGCGTGTGCCTTCGGGAAAGAACATCACCGAACAATGCTGCTTCAGATAGTTGGCGGCATCGATCATGACCTTGGCCCGACTGCGTTGACTGCCCCTGTCGACGCGAATGTCCCCGGCGAGTTTAAGCATCCAACCCGCCAGTGGAAGGGAAAACAGCTCGGCCTTTGCCACCCATTTCATTTCCCACGGCAGACGACTGATTATCGGGATGTCCGCAAGCGACTGGTGGTTACAAACCACGACGTAGGGCCGCCGTGGGTCGTCAATGGTGACGCCGTCAACCTTGATCCGCCAAAGCGGATTTACATGGGTCATGGCGGCGCCCAGTCGGCGAAACCATCTCCCGGTGCGATACCGCACCGGATCTTTGTCCAGCAGGCGGATAGTAGCCAGTAGCGGCAGCCACAATGCCATCATCGTGATGGTGGAGACCCAGATCCAGATTGACGCCAGAACGCGCATGTCGCTATCGAAGGAACGTGTGCCGAATAATACGGGATGATCGGCCACATCCCTGAATCAGCATCGTTCGCGTACCGAACTACATCGCAAGTCGTCGCCACGTGTAGGCGCGTCGTGGCGTGCGGTTGCCATCGCTGTCCACATCATACGATCGGGTGGTGTGCTCGTCACCGAGCGTGATGGCCTCGTGGATGACGGTCCACACGGCGTCTGCGCCCGGGCTGCTGAATTCCTGTTCCACATAGATCATCCCGTCTGTTCGCAGCATCTCGGTGCCTGCGCCGATGGTCCCGTCTGCGGCGATCTGGAAAAAGCGGACCATCCGTTTGCCGGGATCCCAGTACCGATGCATGGTCCAGAATGTGTCTGCAACGTTGGCGTCGCGAATCCCGACCAGAACGCCGTGCAGACTCTTCTGGCCGAGTCCCCACGACCAGTCTATCTGGTATGCGTCAAACGGCTCTGCAGCGCTTTGCCATTCGGCGTTGTCGGCGCGCCAGCTTCCGACGAGATGCTGCATGTCCTCAACAAACCACGCCGGCTGGGCGCTGACAAGGCTGACGTTTGGCAGGAACAGCAACGCCGCTATTACAGCACCGCGACGAAACGGATTCGAAAGGGGCATGACAACTAAAAGAAGGTGGTTCGCCGCCAGTATAGCGCGACTGGTACCCGGTGTTCGAGGCTGAGTTTTGTGCCCACCAGCTACGTGCACTGCATAAAGTAACCTGACAATTCGGCAGAACCGACCGCGCGTCGGGACGTAACAGCGCCCCATGCAGCACATCACCGACATAGACATCCTCGAGTCGCAAGACGACCTCGACCAGCCGCGCACAGTGGCCCGCGAATCAGCGGCCGCCCCCGTCACCGGCAGGAACGTCTATCTGGAGACGTACGGATGCCAGATGAACGTGTCCGATTCCGAAATTGTGGCGTCGGTTCTAAGGGCGAGCGGCTACGGCCTGACGCGGGACGCTGATCAAGCGGACGTGGTTCTGATCAACACCTGCGCGATCAGGGATAACGCAGAACAGAAGGTGCGCAACCGGCTTGGTGCCATTCGAGCACGCAAGCGGAAGTACGCGCCCGACATGCAGATCGGTGTCCTCGGATGTATGGCCGAGCGCCTGCGTCACAAGCTGCTTGAGGAGGAGCAGCTCGTTGACATCGTGGTAGGACCTGACGCATACCGTGATCTGCCGCGGCTGCTTGACCAATCAGCCGACGCCGGGCAATCCGCCGTCAATGTCCAACTCTCGCGCGAAGAGACGTACGCCGACATTGCGCCGGTGCGCTACGACACCAACGGAATATCCGCGTTTGTGTCGATCATGCGCGGGTGCGACAACATGTGTTCGTTTTGCGTTGTGCCGTTTACGCGCGGGCGGGAACGCAGCAGGCCTGTTTCGAGCATTCTGCGCGAGTGCGAGGAG
>JAUIJQ010000242.1 GCA_030431165.1 Rhodothermia bacterium
CACCGGCGCCACCCTCACCCTGCAGACCGACCTCTCCAGCCTCGACCGAATCTACCTCGACGGGGCCAACCCCAATCACGACTTCTTCACCAATCAAGGCACGCTCACCGTGGCCTCCAACGGCGATGGTATTGTCACCATCGACGGAGGTATCTCGTTTCTAAATACAGGTCAGGTCAACCTGACCGGCGGCGATCTGATACTGCAGAACGCCACCAATGGTTCCCACACCGGCGACTTTGCCATCCGCCGCGTCGAAGAGTGTCACCGACCCTTCCATCCGGATGCTGTCGACCGTTCTGGCCGCAGGATCTATGACCCAGTACACGGTTCCGTCATCAGCGGAAGCAGATCGCTGAATCAAAATGCGGCGCTTCTCATCAACAACGATGCGGCCCCCGAAGGCCGGGCGCGTCTCCGGTACAACAATCTGCGAACGCAGCTCCTCATTTGCGAATCCGGCGAGGATCTCGTCGCGGTCCGTTGACGTCACGCGATCGGGCGTCGTCACAACCGAGACCGTCCCTACCGAATCGCCCTGCGTCGAAAAGCTGTTTATGTTGATTGCGTCTGAGTACCCGCAGTACCCGGTGCCATCAGCGATCGTGCATCGGGAGTCGGGGCTTAACGGCATGACGCGCAGCATGCGTTGCCCCATCACTTCTATGGCGTGGAAGTCGATCCTGGGAGTTTCCCAAATCGGTTCGGCTTCGCCCGTGTCGAGCGACACGCGTCGCACCTGATAGTTAGCGCCGGCAAATTCCGGATCGGCGAACGACACCGGCGGATTGCACAGGAAGAACGCATAGCCATCCTCCACGCCGAGCAGGTTGAACGGCGACCATTCGTCGGTCTTGACCGCCAGTGATCGTTTGAACGCTGCTGTTTCTTTGTCAAAGATCGAGAGGCGCGAGGACCGATTATCGTATGCGTACACCTCGTTTCCGACGACTTCAACACTGACAACTACGTTGAACTCGCCGGGGCCTTCGCCGGGCCTTCCGTATTCGCGGACGTACGATCCTGCGTCATCGAACATAAATACCTTGCGCTGCTGGTAGTCGGTGACGAAGACGTTCATCTCTTCGTCGAAGCTGACGTGACCAATGCCGCCCAAAAGCGGGTCACTGCTTTCAATTTTGCGCAGGGGTTCAATCATCCGGCTTTCGCCTGGCGCTTGCAGTCGTTCAGCCGCCCCGCTGCCACTACTGCGGCAAGCCGACAATCCAACACTGGCGCTCAGCGATATCACCGCAAGTACGGCGGCGTTTAATCGGGGGCGGATATCTCTTTGACACATTGAGGGGGCGTCCATAACGTTAGAGGACGAAAAAAGGGACAAACGCGGGTGCGTCCCTAACATACGAATTGTTTCGTGGCCGCTCACGGGTGCTTCGTGGCACCCGGCAGCACGCTTGACGCCGTTTTTGCAGTACCGTAACACCGATGGTGAGTCCGCGTAGCGACGGACTCTGACAAAGACGACGCACTTATGGAGCACGGCCCCGACAAAGGCACGACCGCTTGGACAACGCTATGCGCGCACTGATCGTAGACGACGAATCGCTGGGCCGGGAACGTATTCGCTCACTGCTCGCCCGCCGATCCGACATCACAGTTGCCGGCGAAGCCGGCGACGGCGATGAAGCCATCCGGATGATCGCGGAAAATGACTTTGACGTAGTCTTCCTCGACATCCAGATGCCGCATACGACGGGCTTCGAAGTGATCGCGTCTGTCGGCGCAAATGCGATGCCCCCCGTCATCTTCGTGACCGCATACGACAAACACGCGCTCCAGGCGTTTGAAGTGCACGCGCTGGACTACCTGCTGAAGCCGGTGGACCCGGAGCGATTCAACGAAGCCGTTGATCGTGTTGTGGGCGCAAGCAGCGCTACGACGCGCGATACCGCGGTCGTCGATCGGATTCAGGCGCTTATCGAAACCTTCGAACCGCAGCCGAAGCCGTTGGAGCGGCTGATGATCAAGACGTCCGACCACATCGAGTTTGTTGACTCATCGGATATCGACTGGATCGAAGCGGCGGGCAACTATGCGAACCTGCACATCGGCGAGCGCTCGCTCCTCATCCGCCAGACGATGAAGTCGCTCGAGAAACGCCTGGACGACGCGACATTTATGCGCATCCATCGGTCAACGATTGTCAACATCAACCGCATCAAAGGGGTCTACCCCATGTTCAACGGGGACCACGAAGTTCGGCTGACGAATGGGACAAAGCTTACGCTCAGTCGCGGCTACAAACATGCGCTCGACCGGTTTGCGTGAGGGCCCGGCTGCGTGAGGGCCTCCGGCGACTCATCCCGGGCTGCTGCAGTTCATCCCGCATCTCGGCAATTCATCCCACCCGTTCGTCCCGGCCGGCGGCGGCACGCTAACTTGAGCGCTTGAATTGACCGGTTTCTACATGCCCCCCTCCTCCGTATTGTACGAGGAGCTTCCGCTGATCCGACGACTGCTCCGGGTCTGGCTCGTCTCACTTATGGTGGTGTCCGTCATCGTGTTGGGCACCGGGCTGCAGTCGTACATCGAGCTCGATATTCGCGGTGAGCAGGTCACCCTGTGGCAGCTCGTGCGATGGCGTGTTATCTGGTGGTACGGCTGGACGCTGATCACGCCCTTTGTGTTTGAGTATGCGTGGCGCCACCCGCTCTGGTCAAGCCGCTCGATGCTGTTGTTGCTGCTGGGCAACATCGTCGCTTATGCTTTACACGTTGCGTTGCAGGTGGCGGCGATGTACCTGCCGGCGTATCGCATGGTGCACGAAACGCTGCCGGAGGCCATCCGCTATCACATCGTCGTGAGCCTCTACCTGAACGTCTTTATCTACTGGGTCATCGTCGGCGTGGCAAACGGACTCCGCGCTTTCTGGCGTGCTCAGGCCCGGGCCCTTCGATCAGCGGAGCTTGAGGCGCAGCTCGCAAACGCACGCCTCGACGCGCTCCGGATGCAGCTACATCCGCACTTTCTTTTTAATACTCTGAACGGCATATCCGCACTTATGCACCGCGATGTCGATGCGGCAGACACGATGGTGAACCGCCTGAGCCGGTTGCTTCGCACCGCGCTGGAGCGTGCCGACACACACGAGGTTGCCCTCAAAGAAGAACGTGCCTTCCTGGAAGAGTACCTCGAGATCGAAAAGGTGCGGTTCGGCGAGCGCCTTGCAATCAAAATCGACATCGATCCCGCCGTCGAGGACTTCCTCGTCCCGAGTTTTGTGCTGCAACCGCTTGTCGAGAACTCGATCAAACACGGCATTGTCCCAAGCGGCAATCGCGGATCGATACACATCACGGCGCACGAACGCGCGGGGACACTTGAGCTCGTCGTAGCGGACGACGGTCCGGGCATGCCCGAAGACGACGAAGTTGTTGGTACCGGTGTCGGACTCTCAAACCTCGCCCGCCGCCTGGACCGACTCTACGGAGAGACGGCAACACTGCACTTTGGCAATCGTCGCGACGGCGGATTCAGCGCGACCGTCAGCATGCCTATCCGCAGTTCGTCACAGCAACTGGTTGTCTGACCCACCATACGGCGACGCGTACCTGCAGGCTGGCCGTTCGTCTTCGTCGCGGCTACGTTCCTTACGTAGTTCTTCTGCTTTACGTCAAGTATGTCCGCCGCACGCACACATCAGCACTCCATCAACAGGCGCGGTTTCCTCCGGTCATCGGGGGTGATTGCATCTGCGGCTGTTGTGGCAACACTGCCCCGACCGTGGTTCGCTGCGATCCCGCTCGAGGCAACCGCCGGGCTTCCCGGATCCCTCGGTCCACCACCCGACTGGGAGTCTGTCCAGCGTGCGTTTGACGTGGACCGCAGCCTGATCAACCTGAACAACGGCGGGGTGTGTCCGTCGCCTATCGTTGTTCAGCGCGCCGAAGCCGCGCATCGATCGGAGTCCAACAGGCGTCCGTTTTATGCCCACCAGGGTGAGATTGCGCCCCAGATTGAACGCATCCGGTCAGACCTCGCGGATCTGATTGGCGCCGATGCCGAAGAGATCGCCTTGACGCGCAACACGAGTGAGGCAATGGAGATTGTCCAGCTCGGATTGCCACTGCAGCCGGGTGACGAAATCGTGACGACAAACCACGACTATCCCCGGATGCTCAACACGTGGCGCCAGCGCACTGCCCGCGAAGGCATCGTAGTCAAGACGGTCGACGTACCCGTCCCTCTTTCCCGGCCCGATGACCTCGTCGCAGCGATAGCGACAGCGTTGACGGACCGAACCCGGCTTGTCATGTGCTGTCACATCGTTGACCTGACGGGCCAGGTTCTTCCGGTTCGTGCAATCGCTGACGCCGCACATGCCCGCAACATACCAGTACTTGTCGACGGTGCTCAGTCCCTCGGGCAGTTTCCGTTTAGCATGGAAGCGCTGGGCTGCGACTACTTTGCGACCAGTTTGCACAAGTGGCTGATGGGTCCGCAGGGCACTGGCCTGCTGTACATCAGACGCGATCTCATCCCGGATATCTGGCCGCTGATGCCATCCAGCGGTGATTCGCCGGATGATATCCGGAAGTTTGAAGACATCGGAACGCACCCACCTGCCCCGGTGCTTGCGCTCGGCGAGGCCATCACTTTCCATCGCTCCCTGGGAGCGGCCGAGAAGGCGGCGCGACTTTGTTCGCTCCGTGACTACTGGATGGATCAGGTTGTCGAATACGATCGCGTGACGGTACGGACCCATACGCCGTCAGCGTACGCCCTTGCGACCATTGATGTCGAAGGTATTGACCCCGTGGACCTGCGCAACCATCTGTGGGAAAAGCACCGGATCCGTGTTCGCCCTATCAAGCAGAGCGGCGTGAGCGGCATCCGGGTATCGCCGGGCATCTACACCACAACAAACGAACTGGATCAATTCGTCGAGGTCTTGACGGACGTTATTCGAACGGGAATCCCATCGTAAACAATTGGACAAACAGACCGAACATCCGCACATGAATGCAACCCACGAAAGTCATTGGTCCTCGCACACACGGGCACGCGCGTGTGTCGTGGGCCTCGCCGTTCTTTTTATGACGGCATCAGCAATGCAGCCGGCGCTGGCCCAGGACGCAGCCCAGAACGCCACCGCCAACAAGGTGGCAGCAGAGTCAGACCTCGCTACCGTGTACAACTACGTGAAGGTGTCTGAGTCGCTCGCCACGTCGGGACAGATTGCTTACGACCAGATCGAGTCGCTACGCGACGCCGGATACGAGCTAGTTGTCAATCTCGCCCCCGCAAGCGCCGGCGCAAACGAGTTGGAGGGATTCCTCGTCGTGGAGGCCGGGTTATCGTACGTGCACATTCCGGTTGATTGGCGCGAGCCCAGCATGCGCGACCTCGACATGTTCTACCGTGTCATGGAGGCCAACAAGGACCGGAAAGTTTATGTGCATTGCTTCGCGAACATGCGCGCCTCAGCGTTCACCTACCTGTACCGCACGCTCGTTGCCGGTGTCGACGATGAGACCGCGCTTGCCGACATGCACGCGGTGTCGGACCCGATGGAGCTTGAACAGTGGGCCGGACTCATCAAGCGCGCGCAAGCGTCGCACAAGTAGAACGATCATGGGAACAGGAATGGGAATGGACATGACAACCAGACTGACGGATTTTATCCGCCCCCTCTTGTTGGCCGCCATGTTTGTGCCGATGGTCGCCA
>JAUIJQ010000243.1 GCA_030431165.1 Rhodothermia bacterium
CCCGAGGCGGATGAACTAATGATCGACATCCTCGAGGCGCAGGCGTTTAACGAGATGATCCCGGCCGGGCTACCTGCCGGAGTCCGTGTTGCGCACAAGACCGGATCCATCACGCGAATCAACCACGACGCGGCCATCGTCTCGGCAGACCAGGATCCGTATGTGCTTGTGATACTGACGGAGGGTATTGACGACCACGCGGAGTCAGCCAGAATGGGCGCCCGCGTGGCGAAGCGCATTCATGAGACGATTCGGCCCAACCGGCGCTAGCGCGCTATCGGATCTTTTTCGCTACGCGGCTCAGCGCCTCTGCGTCGGATATCTCCTGCGAATCTGACTCATCCAGCTCTTTCGCCAGGAAGCCGTCAGCCGGTCGACCGTTGACATCGTCCCAGACCTGGGATGTGACAATCGCTTCCAGGTTCTGAACACGGCGAATCAGCGCATCACGCTCAGATTCCAGCGACTCCACCGATTCCCTCAGCGACGACATGGTCTGGCCGAGTTCGCGCGTCGAGTCACCCAGGTTGGCCTGCTTCTCACGAAACTTGAGCCACTCCTGGAATCCGCCCACCAGAATCGCCGCGATTGGTATCAAAACCCAGACCCATGCCATAGAGACCTCCGAAACATTCGCTTTCCAAGTCGAGCTACGTCGCGTCCATCCGCAATGTTGCGTGACTTACTACCTTACGACAATCGTCGATTAAAGCATATAACGGTATTCCTTCTCAACGTGTTCATCCGGCGGGTAAAGAAGATCATCAGCGGAAGCGCGCCATCCGAATCGGATGCGCCCTCCAGCAGCGTCCCCATCGGAGACGCGCCGAGCCGGGACACGCACGGGCGTGACGCCGATGCCGAGGCCGAGGCAACCGACCCCGATCTGGTTGATGCCGGCGGTCAGTCCGAAGAATCACTTCGGGCAATCGTCTATGAATTGACGGGCTTCCAGCCGATCAACACGGCCTACTTCGACACGGCGCTACGACACCGTTCCGTCCTGCGTCGCCGCGCAGACACGCGCATCGTCTCAAACGAGCGCCTCGAGTTCCTCGGAGATGCGGTGCTTGGCTTCGTCGTCGCTGACTACCTCTACCGCCGGTTCAGGGGCGAGAACGAGGGCTTCCTGACGCGGCTCCGCGCAAAACTTGTCAACGGACAGGCGCTCGCCACAGCAGCACGATCCCTTGGACTTGGCGAGTACGTGCAGATGAGTGACAACATGGTCCAGAAAGGCGGCCGCGACAATGCGAGCATCCTGGCCGACGCAATGGAAGCCGTAATGGGAGCACTGTACCTGGACCTCGGAATGGATCCGGCCCGCGACTTCATCCACCGGGTCATGCTCGACGACGTCAACCTGTCACGACTGGCCAAGAAGAAAGACAACTACAAGAGCCTCCTGCTCGAGTACGTCCAGTCGATCGGCGACGAGCAGCCGCGGTACGAGCTCGTCTCGGAAGACGGCCCCGGACACAGCCGGAATTTCACCGTTGACGTGTACGTCGGAGACCGCAATCTTGGGCGCGGGAGCGCCGGAAACAAGAAATCGGCTGAGCAGCGTGCGGCACGCGAGGCGCTGGAACGCCTCGAGGAGGACAGCGACACAACGCACCGCGCAACGGATCCGGAGAATTTCGATCAAAGCTGACGGCGGGCTGGTTGGCGGTGAGAACCGACGCGGGTAACTTCCGTTGTATGCGCGCCTGCCAAACTCAGCATATCCAAGCGTAAACCGCGATGGCCGTTCTGTCTGCTACCGACCGCTTTTCTGACCGCCACATCGGACCCTCAGACGAGGACGTGCGCGGCATGCTTGAGACGCTCGAGCTCGATTCGCTCGGGCAACTGATCGACGCCACGGTCCCGGAAGCGATCCGACTTCGTCGACCGCTTGACCTGCCTGCCGGTATCAGTGAACGCGCGCTGCTTGAACGCGCCGCAGAGCTTGCCGACAAGAACGAGGTATTCCGTTCCTACATCGGGCTCGGCTACAGCGGCACGATCACGCCGCCCGCGATTCAGCGCCACATTCTTGAAAACCCGGCGTGGTACACGCAGTACACGCCTTACCAGGCAGAGATCTCGCAGGGTAGGCTCGAAGCGCTGCTGAATTTTCAGACGGTGGTATCCGACCTTACCGGAATGGAGATCGCCAATGCTTCGTTGCTCGACGAGGGTACCGCGGCGGCTGAGGCGATGATGATGCTCCGTCGCGTTAACCGCAAACAGGAGGGCAATCGGTTCTTCGTTTCGGATGAATGTCATCCTCAGACGATCGAGGTGCTCCAGACGCGCGCCGTTCCCCTTGGC
This sequence comes from Rhodothermia bacterium, assembly GCA_030431165.1. Lineage (GTDB taxonomy): Bacteria > Bacteroidota > Rhodothermia > Rhodothermales > JABDKH01 > JANQRN01. The sequence goes on from JAUIJQ010000243.1 coordinate 2,317, forward strand.
GTTGACGTCGTCGTTGGCAGCCACAAAGAAGTTGACCTGACCGACGGGTTCTTTGGCGCGCTGCTCCAGTACCCTACGAGTGACGGCCGCGTGCTCGACTACGCGTCGTTCTGCGAAAAAGCCCACGAATCAAATGCACTGGTAGCGGTCGCCGCCGACCTTATGAGCCTGGTCGTGCTCGCGGCGCCCGGCACGTGGGGCGCAGACGTAGTGGTTGGCAACTCGCAGCGTTTTGGGGTGCCGATGGGCTATGGTGGCCCTCACGCCGCGTTCTTTGCGACCCGCGAAGAATACAAACGACAGGTGCCGGGTCGAATCATCGGCCTGACGGTTGATGCCGACGAGAACCCCGCCCTGCGCATGGCGCTCCAGACACGGGAGCAGCACATCCGTCGTGACAAAGCGACATCCAATATCTGCACAGCCCAGGTCCTGCTTGCCGTCATGGCCGGCGCGTACGCCGTCTATCACGGTCCGAAAGGCCTCTCAGCAATAGCCAACCGGATCCACGGTCTCACGGCGATCCTCGCAGCGGCACTGCGCGACGCCGGTCTCGCGGTGCGTCACGAACACTTCTTTGATACACTGCGCGTTGATCTCTCTTCGGACGCACAGGAGGCCGTAGTCGCCCGCGCCAAAACCGCCCGCATCAACCTGCGGTTGTTTGATGACGGATCGCTCGGGGTTGCGCTCGACGAAACCGTCACGGCTGACGACCTTGCCGATCTGCTCACCGTCTTTATCGACGGACTGTCAGCAGCCGACGCGCAATCAACAATCGACGACCTGGCGACGACGATACCGAATGAGTACGCGGGACACCTCCCACGAACCACCCGGTTTCTCGAACATCAGGTATTCAACAGCTACCACTCCGAGACTGAGCTGATGCGGTACCTGTACCGCCTTTCAGCAAAAGACCTGTCGCTCACAACGAGCATGATCCCGCTGGGTTCGTGCACGATGAAGCTCAACGCGGCCGCCGAGTTGATGCCGGTGAGCATGCCCGAGTTCGGGTCGATTCATCCGTTTGTGCCCGCCGAACAGGCTGCCGGTTACCGCGAGATGATCAACGAGCTCGCCGGATGGCTGGCCGAGATCACCGGCTTTGACGGTGTCTCGATGCAGCCCAACAGCGGCGCTTCGGGCGAGTACGCCGGACTCCTCACGATCCGCGCATACCACGAGCATCACGGAGAAGCCCACCGGAACGTCTGCCTTATTCCTGACTCCGCACACGGGACAAATCCGGCGTCGGCTGTCATGGCCGGCATGAAGGTCGTCGTCGTCAAGTGCGACGAAAACGGAAACATTGATCTCGGTGATCTCGAGGCAAAAGCGCAGCAGCACGCCGACAACCTCGCAGCCGCGATGGTGACATACCCGTCAACGCACGGGGTATTCGAGAAAGGCATCCAGCGGCTGTGCACAATCATTCATGACAGCGGCGGACTCGTCTACATGGACGGCGCCAACATGAACGCGCAGGTCGGCCTCTGTCGACCGGGCGATATGGGCGCGGATGTCTGCCACCTGAATCTGCACAAGACCTTTGCTATTCCGCACGGTGGTGGGGGCCCGGGCATGGGCCCAATCGCCTGCGCTGCGCACCTGACGCCTTTCCTTCCCGGGCATCCGCTCGCGCAAGTCGGCGGAGAACACGCCGTGGGGCCGGTGGCCGCGGCACCATTTGGCAGCGCGAGCATCTTGCTGATCTCATGGGCCTATGTTGCGATGATGGGCGCAGCGGGACTGACCCGGGCATCCGAAATAGCAATCCTCAATGCCAACTACATCGCAAAGCGACTCGAGTCGGCGTTCGACATCCTGTATCGCGGCGAGGGCGGCACCGTGGCCCACGAGTTCATCCTCGACCTGCGACCGTTCCGGCAGAGTGCAGACGTGACTGAAGTCGATGTCGCCAAGCGCCTGATGGACTATGGCTACCACGCCCCGACGATGTCGTGGCCGGTTGTCGGTACCATGATGGTGGAGCCAACGGAAAGTGAGTCACGCGCTGAGCTCGACCGTTTCTGTGAGGCCATGTTGTCGATTCGCGCTGAGATTCGCGATGTCGAGCTCGAAGCAATGGACCGTGGCAACAACACGCTCACCAATGCGCCGCACACCGCGCACATCGTCACAACAGACGACTGGCCGTACAGCTACTCCCGAAAGCGGGCTGCTTTCCCTGCGCCGTGGACCGAAGAGCACAAGTTCTGGCCTTCTGTGCGACGCGTAAACGACGCGTACGGTGATCGCAACCTGGTTTGCACGTGTCCGCCGATAGAGGACTACGCAGACGTGTAGATCGTTTTGATCGTTTGATCGTTTGATCGTTTGATCGGAAGATCGGAAGATCGGAAGATCGGAAGATCGGAAGATCGTTTTGATCGGTGGATCGGGCGCGTTCTGCTAGAGGCGATACAGGCGGCCCGACAGGCTGTGACCGAGGAGTGACTCAAGTTCGCGTGCGATTGCGCCGACTGCGCTTCGGTCAACACCCGTTTCGTAGCCCAGCGACTCCAACAGGTACGCTGTGTCTTCGGTTGCGATGTTGCCGGTTGCGCCCGGAATAAACGGGCATCCTCCGAGCCCGCCAACCGAAGTGTCGAATCGGCGCACGCCGGCTTCGAGTCCGGCAACCACGTTCGCCATCCCGAGTCCCCGCGTGTCGTGCAGGTGAAGAACAAGCGGCACATCGCCCGATACAGCCCGCACGGAGTCAACGACCTCTTTGATCGCCCTCGGGTTTGCCATCCCCGTTGAATCCGCTAGCGAAAGCGACTCAACCGGAAGCTCGCAGAACCGTGCGGCGAGGTCAACGACAAACGACAGTGACGTGTCGCCCGGCGCCTCAAAACCAAACACAGTCTGCAGTCCGATTTGTGGCTGCATGCCGGAATCAACGGCGTGCGCAATCATGGCCTCGGCCGCGCGTACACCCTCAGCGACCGACATGTTGGCGTTGCTGCGACTGTGCGTTTCGTTTGTCGCAATAGACAGATCGACGAACGCGATGCCGCTGTCAGCCGCCCTGCGTACCCCGCGCTCATTGAGAGCCAGCGCGGAGATACGCGTCGCTCCCGATTTGGCGGAAGAGAGGCCATCAGGGTCATCCAGCAACGCTGCGACAACGTCTTCGGCGTCAGCCATCTGCGGAACCCACTTCGGATGCACAAACGAGGTCACCTGGATGTGCGGCAGCCCTGCCGCCGCCAACCGCCGGATCACGTCGAGCTTTGTGCTCGTCGGGATCGGATGTGCCTCAAACTGAAAGCCGTCTCGCGGCCCAACTTCGCAAAGCGTTACGTAGTCAC
>JAUIJQ010000244.1 GCA_030431165.1 Rhodothermia bacterium
GCTGGTCCCGCTGGCGCTCGGTGTGGCCGCCGCGACCGTCGTCGAGTCGGCTACCAAGTTTTCGCTTGCGCAGATCATCAGTGTGGCTGCGCAGGCTGCGATCATGGACATGCGCAAGCGGGTGCACGACCATGTGACGCATCTGCCGATTCGGTTCTTTGACGACACAAAGTCGGGCGAACTGATCTCGCGAATCATGACGGATGCAGAGGGTATTCGCAACCTGGTTGGCACCGGCATCATCCAGCTTGTCGGTGGTGTCTTCACGGCCGTGCTCGCCTTTGCCGTACTGATCTACCTGAACTGGCAGCTCACACTCATCACGTTGCTTGTGCTGGCGCTATTTGGCGGCGGCATGGCGTACGCGTTCAAGCGCCTGCGGCCGATCTTCCGCGAGCGCTCGGTCATCAACGCCGAGGTTACAGGCCGGCTTGGCGAAACGTTGGGCGGCATCCGCATCGTGAAGGCGTATAGCGTGGAAGAGCGGGAGCAGTCTGTATTTGCCGCGGGTGTACAGCGACTCTTTGAGAACATCAAGTCCTCGATTACCGGCGTCTCGGCGATCACGTCGTTCGGGACACTCATTGTTGGCGTCGTCGGCGTCATCATGGTCCTTGTCGGTGGCCGTGCGATGATCAGCGGTGCCATGACGCTCGGCGACTTCGTGATGTACGTCTTCTTCACCGGGATGCTTGCGGCTCCGATCATCCAGATGGCTTCAATCGGCACCCAGGTGAGCGATGCACTTGCAGGGCTGGACCGCATCAGCGAGCTGATGGCGATGCCAACCGAAGACGTGGAGGACCAGGCACGCCTGCCGATTGGCCGCGTGCAGGGGGACATCCGATTTGACGATGTTTCTTTCCACTACGATGAGGGCGTGCCGGTCCTGAAGAACATCTCATTCGAGGCGCCTGCCGGTTCGACTACGGCGCTTGTCGGTTCAAGCGGATCCGGCAAGTCGACCCTCGTGTCAATCGCGATGGCGTTTCACAGGCCGAGAAGTGGGCGCGTAATGCTCGACGGACAGGACCTGATGGATGTCAAGATTCACGACTACCGGCAGCAGCTCGGCGTTGTCCTTCAGGAGAACTTCCTCTTCGACGGCTCAGTGGCTGACAACATCCGCTTCACCCGGCCCGATGCAACTGACGCTGACATTGAGGAGGTTGCCCGACTCGCAAACTGCCATGACTTCATCTCGGCGTTTCCCGACGGCTACGACACCATTGTCGGCGAGCGCGGCGTAAAACTATCGGGTGGGCAGCGCCAGCGTGTCGCCATAGCGCGCGCGCTACTCGCAAACCCGCGGATACTCGTTCTGGACGAAGCCACGTCGAGCCTCGACACGGAGTCAGAAGCGTTGATTCAGGAAGGGCTGCGGCGACTCCGTGAAGGCCGCACAACGTTCGTCATCGCCCACAGGCTCTCCACGATTCGCAGCGCTGAGCAGATTCTTGTTCTCGAGGATGGTGAAATTATCGAGCGCGGCACGCATGATGAGCTGCTTGCGCATGGCGGCCGCTACAGGGAGTTGCACGATCTCCAGCACTCCTGGGAGGAGAATCGCTTTGTGAACCCCGGCGAGGAGATCGTCCCCCAGACCGACTGACCCCACTTTTCCCCGAGGATGAAATGACCCGATCATACCCGATGACCCGATCAAACCTGCTGCGCCCGGGTGCCGTCGCGGTGCTGCTGGTAATCTTTTTTGTCGCCGGATGCACCGGCGAACAGAACATGGACGACGCGTCCGCGACATCGACATCCATGGCAGACATGGATGACCGTGCCATGCTCATCGAGACGCTGGAGCTCAACGCGGAGTCGTTCCGCGAGATGGTGAGCGGACTGACGCCCGCGCAGCTTGCCTTCCAGGAATCGCCTGATCGGTGGTCGATCGCCGGCGTCGCCGAGCACATCGTTGCCACCGAGACAATCTTCGAACCGATGATTCAGGGTATCCTGGCCAGCGGCGACGACGCAAACGCGATGCCCGACTCGACGCTCTCTGACGACCGGGTTGTTTCGGTTATGGCTGATCGTTCGCAGAAGTATCAGGCACCCGAAGTTGCACAGCCTACCGGCAAGTTTTCAACGGCTGAAGATATCCTGGCCGCCTTCGACGCGCAGCGTGCCCGCACGATCGAGATGGTTGAATCGAGTGAGATTGATCTGCGCACCGTGTACGGCGACCATCCGGCACTCGGCACGCTTGACGGCGCACAGTGGATTCTGTTCGTCGCCTCGCACGCCGACCGTCACATCGACCAGATGCAGCAGGTCGTTGATCATTCCGGCTTCCCGGCATCCTAGAGGTAGACGGTCGTGTCGTGCCAGTGCCAGGGCATCCGCGATGAGTTCGACGACAGCGTCGCACGCAGGGAACTGAGGTTCTTGCGCTGGTTTGGTCCGCGGCGCACTACGCGCCAACTCATTGAAGCGGTGTCCCGTGGTGGCGTACGCGGTCGCACGGCCGTCGACATTGGCGGCGGCGTTGGCGCGATACAGTTTGCCCTGTGCGAGGCCGGTGTGGAGCGCGTGACAAGCGTGGATGCGTCGCCCGCTTACCTCGACACAGCACGCATCGAAGCGAGTGATCGCGGGTACAGCGGCCAAATCGAATTTGTGTACGGTGACTTTGTTGATCGGGCCGCCGACGTGCCCGCTTCAGACATAGTGACCCTCGATCGCGTGCTGTGTTGCTACCACGACGTTTCGTCGCTCGTTCGTCTTTCGGCTGAAAAAGCGAGACTCGTCTATGGCGTTGTGTACCCAAGGGTGAACCCGCTGACCCGAATTGTATTTGGCTCTCTCAATGTCCTGATGCGATTCAGAAAGTCCTGTTTCAGAGGATTTCTGCACAAGCCCGATCACGTCGAGCGCCTTCTGTCAGAGGCGGGTTTTCAGCGTGCATTCCTCAAGAAAGGCGTCCTCTGGCAGGTCGCAACGTACGAGCGGCAATAACCGGGCACGTCTGGCCGTTCAGTGGGCAGCGCCTCACCGCACACCTCTCCGGCGCTCCATGCACACCTGGAGGACCGTCAACTTCACTTCCGAGAGGTATAGAACCATGAAACGACTGGCCACTCTGGTGGCGTCCGCGTCGGCCATACTGACTGTCGCGGTAGCACCAACCAACACGTATAACAACAACGCCAACCTGCCCGAACAGCCTCTGGCGTCAACGGGATGGAACAACACACTCCCGGCGGACCAACACCTTGGCGACGACGACCCCAAACCGCTGGCACCGTTTGCGGAGCGGGCACTCGACTGGCTTGCATCAGCACAGGCTCCAAACGGTGGATGGGGTGCAGGCAGCCACAGCCGACAGGATGTCCGTGATCCGCACGCGGTAGCCGTTGATCCGGCGACGTCGGCCTTTGCGGCGCTTGCCCTTGTGCGCGCCGGAAGCACGCTCAACAACGGACCCTATCGCGAAAACGTGAGCCGGGCGCTGGATTTCCTTCTTGAAGCTGTTGAGTCGCACCCCGAGGCAGGAACGGCGATAACTGAAGTCCGCGGCACACAACCCCAGGCAAAGCTCGGTCAGAACATCGACGTCTCCATGACGGCGCAGTTTCTGACGCGCATTCTGAAAGAGACCAGCGACGACCCTGCGCTGCGCAAGCGCGTCGAAGCTGCTCTCGACAAGTGCCTCGCCAAACTGGCTCGCGCCCAACAGGCCGATGGTTCTTTCAACAATGGCGGATGGGCGCCAGTCCTGCAATCCGCGATGGCCAACTCGGCGTTTGAAATGGCGGCGAGTGCCGGACGCGAGGTTGATGCCGAGGTACTGAAACGGTCGCGCGACTACCAGGACCAGAACGTCGATGAAGACGGCAGTGTACGCACTGAGGCGGCTGCCGGCATCGGGCTCTACTCCATTGCCAGCAGCCAACGCGCCCTTGCGGCGGATGTACGCCAGATGCAGGACCGGCTCGACGACGCGCGTCGCGAAGGAAAGATCGACAAAGCTGCGCCCGTCACTGCTGACAACCTCAAGGCGGTCGGATATTCTGCCGAGGAGGCCGAGTCGATGGCATCGACCTACCGGAAGTTTCAGTCGACCACCGAGATGCTTTCGAACGACGACGTGCTCGCGGGATTCGGCAACAATGGTGGCGAAGAGTTCCTTTCCTACATGATGACCGCCGAGTCGCTGGCGGCAGCGGGTGGATCGTCCTGGGACGAGTGGCACGCCAAGATGAGCAACCGGCTTGAGGCCGTGCAGAACACAAACGGAAGCTGGAGCGGGCACCACTGCATCACCAGCCCGGTGTTCTCAACGTCGGCCGTCGTGCTTACGCTGACCGCTGACCGCGACCTCGACCTGATTCAGAAAACCGACGCCAGGTAGGCGACGGTGTTACCTCGAATGACAGTCGCTTGTACAACGCGATGGGCCGCACGATCAACGGTTGCGCTGATCCTGCTGTCGCTGGGTGTGGCCGCGTGCGGCCCGTCGGGTACAGGTGAGCATGGCTCCGCGTCTTCGTTGGCGAAGGCGCGCGAAGCAGCGAACCGGGCAAGCGCCTACTTGTGGGCGGCTCAGGGCAACGATGGCGGCTGGCATAGCCCGGTACACGGCATTGCTCGCGGGGGACACGCATGGACACCGTACGTCCTGTACGTTCTGGCGGGTGCGGGGGCAGACGCTGGTCTTGCGTCATCTCGAGAACCCGGCCTTGTGGGAGAACAGAGCGCTGCGGGCATTGCTGCCGGACTCCGCTTTATCCGGGGCCGTGTTGACGATGGCGGGGCCCTCGGGCGCGGGGACGGCTTTGTGCTGGAGTATCCGAACTACGCAACAGCGTATGCGCTGATGGTGTTGTCTGCCGTCAACGACCCCGCTGATGCCCGGCTCCGCGCCAGGATGCGCGCCTACCTTCTCGATCAGCAGTGGACCGAACAGCGAGGCATCACGCCCGACCATCCGGCGTACGGATCCTGGGGATTTGGCGAAACCGCTTTTGCAGCCGGGTCTGTCGGACACGTCGACCTTTCGCACACCCGCCGTGTGCTGCAGGCAATACAGCCTGCACCAGCCGAGGTGAACGAGCGCGCTCTGCTGTTTCTCGGACTGGTGCAGCGCGCGAATAGCGACGTTCGAACCGTCCTCGGCGTGCCGCAGACCGAAACACCTTTTGACGGCGGTTTCTACTCGTCACCCGTTGTCTACGGCGTAAATAAGGCGGGCATCGACACCACGTCGTCCGGTGCCAGGTACTTCCGGTCATATGCAACGACAACGTGTGATGGTGTCATGGCGATGCTTGCGGCCGGCGTCGGGCGGGAAGAAGCCCCCGTTGCCGAAGCGCTGCGGTGGCTGAGAGACCATCCCGCTTTGGACCGTGTAGCCGGCATCCCGGAGTCAGAGCGTGGGCAGTGGGAAGACGTGATGTTCTTCTATCACCTCAATGCGCGTGCGGAGGTGTTGCGACTTGAGCCATCAGCGTCGCAGCTCCTTGAGATCGAGCGGTTGCTGTTGGAGCACCAACATGAAGATGGTTCGTTCAGCAACCCGGTCGGCGGGCCAAACAAAGAGGACGATCCGGTACTGGCGACGGCGTTCGCCTTGTCGACGCTCCAGCACACTATTGCAGCGCGTTCGC
>JAUIJQ010000245.1 GCA_030431165.1 Rhodothermia bacterium
CAGGATCTCGATGCACTTGCTGAGCGGATGACCGTGCTAGGGGGGCTGCCAACCGCAGACCCGGCCCGTCAAGCGGAGCTATCGTACTTCGACCACGAAGACGAAGGTGAGCGCCCGGTGCGGGACATGCTGAAGGCCAACCTGCGCGCAGAGCAGGTTGTAATAAGGCGACTTCGGGAATCAATCGCCGTTGTTATGAAAGCCGGTGACTTTGGTACCGAGAAGTTGCTGAAAGACATACTCTTTCATGCGGAGGATCGGGCGCATCATCTCGACCACTACCTGGAGCGCAACACGCTGACGCCGGTTAACTGAGGCGTCGAGAGTAAAGGGTGCTGGTAGCTCCCAAGGGCCGGCCCGGCGTAAGCCGTGGTCGGCCTTTTTGTATGGAGGCGCTAGATCAGGCGTGTCGGAATAGAGATTGCCCAGGCAAACGCCGCTCCGCCGCACAGCCAGAATACGATGCCGATTGCCGCGTCGTACTCGAGCAGGCCTAACCCGCCGAGCATCCAGTTCCAGTCGTGCAGCGTGTTGCCGCCGCCCGCGAGTGAGACAAGTGGGAGTGACTGCGCCTGTGCGTCGGCGACATACACACTGACGTTGATGAGGCTGTGTCCGAACCAGAACGTGAATAGCTGGGATGCCAATCGGTAGCTGTAGCTGAATGCGTAGATAGCCAGGGCAAGCGGGACTATGAGCTGGAGTAGTGTGCCTCCCGCCATGCGCAGCGGCATGCCGAACGGCGCAAATACCAGGTGGCCCATCTCATGGACGAACAGATCCACGTCGTCCATGATCGTGTAGTGTCCCCGCGAGGCCATGAAGTAGATGGCGGGCACAAGCAGTACGGCGGAGGTCCACCACATGGCGGCCAGGTCCCGCCAATCCGTGCGAGAGAATTGATTTCGGAAAAAGCCAGACAGTGGGGTCAAACGCTGTGGCGGCTCGTGGGTGGCGCCGAGTTCGCGGGGGTCTGCCCTTGGAATCGGTGGAAATCACAGCGGCAATAGTGCGTGAGCGAGCCCGTGAAGTTCCCGTGATGGTAACACGTCGGATTGGGCAAAACCGGCGCAAAATGCCCGCAGATACGCTTGGTAACCTTGTGGTAATAGTCACATGACGACGACGTAATAAAAGGCTTAAGTACGGCTAACGTCCCGGCAGTGGAGCGCTGTTACACTTGCGCAGATTCTTTGCGGACGAACCGCGGGGAGTCGGGCAACAAACAGAATCTCAGGTTATGAAGCGCTTCACTCGTACGCTGCCACTGGTGGCCGTGCTATCCCTCTTTCTGTCTGTCGGGGCGTTCGCCCAGACAGGTAGCATCACCGGCGTCGTCGTGGACGATGCATCCGGCGAAACCCTCATTGGCGTCAACGTGCAGATCGAAGGCACCTTTACGGGCACCTCGACCGATCTGGATGGTCGCTACACGCTACCCAACCTTGAAGCCGGGCTCTACAACCTGGTGTTTTCTTACATCGGGTTCGCGCAGAAGACTGTGCGTGGAGTCGAGGTCGTCGCGGGTCAGGTTGCGAAGATGAATGTCGTCCTCTCTGAAGAGACCGAGCTGCTCGAGGAAGTTGTCGTGGAAGCCCGCGCCATTCGCAACAATGAGGCTGCTCTGCTTAAAGACCGCCAGAGAGCACTCGCCGTTAGCGACGCGATCAGTTCCGACGCGATCGGTCGTTCCGGTGGTTCAAACGCGGCTGACGCGATGTCGAAGGTGACCGGCGCTTCGGTTGTCGGTGGCAAGTACGTCTATGTACGCGGACTCGGTGAGCGCTACGCCAGTACGCACATGAACGGCGTCGAGATGCCCACGGCAGATCCCGACAAGAAGGCGGTTCAGTTTGACCTCTTCCCGGCGAACCTTGTCGAGAATATCGTCACCCTCAAGACGTTTACGCCCGACAAGCCGGGCAACTTCAGCGGTGGGCTCGTTGACATCGGTACGAAGTCCTTCCCGGAAGAGCTCGACATCAGACTGTCGATCTCGTCCGCCGTCAACAGCGAGACCCACTTCGGTTCAGACTTCATTGCGGGCCCAACCGGAAACCTCGACTGGTTGGCTATTGATGACGGATTACGATCGTTGCCCAACGTGCTTGATCAAGCCGATCTGGTGATCCCGTCGGCCGCCCGAGCTCGGCGAGATGCTGAGCTTGCGCAACAGCTTGATGATGTTTCCAAGTCGTTCAACGCGGTCATGGCTCCCCTCGCTGCGACCGCGCCGATGAATTACAGCTACTCGTTCTCGGTCGGCAACCAGAAGAATCTTGTGAGTCGTCCGCTGGGCTTCGTTGTCGGACTCACGTATGGTCGCAACTCGAACTACTACGAAGGCGGCACAACGGGCCGGTATTCGTTCAGTGGGACGCAGCTCAACTCCGACCTGCTGCTTGCCGACAGGCAGGGCAGCCAGGAAGTGTCCTGGGGCGGCATTGCAAACGTGACCTATCAGTTTGCGCAGACGCACGAGTTGGGTCTGAACACGATGTACACGCGTAGCGGTGAATCATCTGCTCGCTTGCAGGTTGGCAGTTGGCCAAAGGAACTCGGAAACGACCCGAACAGCATTCGAACAAATCGCTACCTCGCATACACGGAGCGCGAGGTCTACTCGGGTCAGCTCCGCGGCAAACACTATCTCCCCGGTCTGCTGAAGACTACGCTTGAGTGGACGGGGTCGTATGCCCGGACGCTTCAGGACGAGCCAGACCGACGGTACTTCGCGTCAACCGAACGTGTCATTGGCACCAGCACGGTGTTGTCGGCTTCGTCTTCAGGTTTCCAGGATCCGTCACGGTATTTCCGCCGCCTCGAGGAGGATAGTTACAACGGGAAGCTCGACGTTTCCATTCCGTTCAAGCAATGGTCGGGTGAAAGCGCCAAGATCAAGCTTGGCGGGGCACTCCAGCAGGCAAACAGGGACTTCGTTGAGCGGATCTTCGCGGTTCGGCCAAGCGCATCGGTAACGTTCACGGGCGACGAAGCAGCGTTCTTTGCCCCAGAGAATATGGGGATCGTCGCGTTTGACACAACGCGAGGGACCTACACGTTCGGAAACGTTATCGCTGACGATTCCAAGCAGCGCAATAACTACACCGGTGAACGAATGATCGATGCCGGGTATGCGATGTTGGAGGTACCGCTGGTCGGCGGACTCAAGATGGTCGGCGGCGTTCGCGTTGAGCGCACGGACATTTCGGTCACCAGCGCTGACACGACGCTGGATGTTGGTCGCATCGAGGAAACGGATCTGTTGCCATCCGTCAACCTCGTGTACGCTGTGAGCGACGCGATCAATGTGCGGGCCGCCGCGACGAAGACACTTGCCCGCCCAACGTTCCGCGAGATTGCCCCATTCGCCAGCTTTGACTTTACGGCAGGGGATTTCCGAATTGGCAATCCCAATCTCGAGCGTACGAGCATAACCAACTATGACGTGCGGGTTGAGTACTTCCCCGGCATAGGGGAGATCGTCGCTATCTCCGGCTTTTACAAGGATCTTGAGAATCCGATTGAGGAAGCAATCATTGGTGGCACGAACGGTCAGTTGCAGTATCAGAACGTTGGCCACGCCACGGTGCTCGGCCTTGAGGTCGAACTGCGCAAATCACTGGCATTTGTCTCTGGTGCTCTCGCGCCGTTTGCTGTCGGTGTCAACTCATCATTTGTGCAGTCGAAAGTTGACATCCCGGAGACGGAGCTAGAGACGCGCCGTGCTATTAATCCGGATGCGAGCTCAACCCGTGAGTTGCAGGGTCAGTCACCGTATCTCGTCAACGCGGATCTGAGCTACTCCAACGTCCAGTCGGGCACAAACGTCGGCATGTACTTCAACGTGTTTGGTCGGCGTCTGTCAAACGTGTCGCTCGGTGGTACGCCCGACGTATTCGAGCGGCCGCGGCCTGTTCTCGACCTGACCTTCTCGCAGAGCCTTCGTTCGCGATGGACGATCAAGGCATCCGCCAAGAACCTACTCGACTCCCCGTTCCGGCAGACGCACCGGTTTGAGGGAGAGGACTACGTCTATCAGGAGTACCGGTACGGCCGGTCCTTCTCTCTCGGGTTCTCATTCACGAATTGAGAGCCTGCTTAATCAAACAGCACAGAAGCTGAACTGAAAACATGCGCAGATTCTCTACTACCGTAGCTAACCTCCTGGTGCTTGTCGCACTCGTGGGACCTCTCGGGGCCTTCGGACAAACGGTGAATGTTACGGCTGATATCTCCGTGGATACGGAGTGGACGGCCGACAACACCTACATCCTTGACGGGCTCATCTTTGTAAACGACGGCGCCACGCTCACGATTCAGGCGGGCACGGTAATCAAGGCGTTGGAAGCTCAGAACATCACAACCGGTGATGACGCCAGCGCCCTGATCATTCGCCGCGGTGGAAAGATCGACGCAAACGGCACGGAAGACGCCCCCATCATTTTCACAACCGAGCTCGATGATGTCGCGAATCCGAATGACCTGGACCAGCGCGATCGCGGTCTCTGGGGCGGCGTCATCATTCTCGGGAAGGCGACAACAAACCAGCCGACGACCGAGAATCAGATTGAGGGCATCCCTACGGAAATCAATGCGCTCTATGGTGGGTCTGACGACGACGACAACTCCGGTTCGATGTCGTACGTATCGATTCGCCACGGCGGATTTTCGATCTCCGGTGTTGAAGGCGATGAGATCAACGGTCTCACGTTTGGTGCTGTTGGTCGAGGAACCGAAATCCATCACATCGAAGTGTTTGCCAACTTCGATGATGGATATGAGTGGTTCGGCGGAACGGTTGAATCGAAGTACCTGGTTGCAGCCTTCGTTGGCGACGACGCCTTTGACTACGATCAGGGTTTCCGCGGGAAAGGCCAGTTCTGGTTCTCGATCCATGACACCGACATCGCAGGTCGGGGCGGTGAACATGACGGTGGCGACGATGGTGGCGACGACGCGACGCCGCTTTCCACGCCGACGATCTCAAACGTGACGTACATCGGTTCGGGCGCCGCGGCGGTTGTGCCGGGCGGCGACAACAACGACTTCACGTTTGCGATTCGCGACAACGCCGGTGGTTACTACTACAACTCGATCTTTACGGACTATCCCGGCATGGCGCTCGCCATCGAAGATCTGGGTTCCGGTGCCGACAGCCGCGAGCGGCTGGAGCAAGGCGAGCTTGCCTTCAATACAAACATCTGGTTTGGCTACGGTGCGGGCTCAACGCTCGACGCCATCGTCGAAGGCACGTTCGCAGAAACCATTCTTGGCAACGCCGCCAACACAATCGAAGACCCGATGCTTGCGGGTATTTCCCGAACCGCTGATGGCGGATTGGATCCGCGACTGCTTGAGAACAGCCCGGCACGCTCAGGCGCCATGGCCATGGCCGACGAGTTCTTCACGCCGGTTGACTACCTCGGCGCGTTTGGCAAGAGCAACTGGCTGCTTGGCTGGACTGCTACCGATGAACTTGGTTTTGCCGGTGAGCTGGTCCCGGGATCTGACGTCGTCGTTTCTACCGACGTCACGGCGACGACAACGTGGACAAACAACAACACGTATTTCCTCGACGGACTCATCTTCGTCAATGACGGCGTCACGCTG
>JAUIJQ010000246.1 GCA_030431165.1 Rhodothermia bacterium
CGACGAGCGAGTACGCGATGTGTGGGTGTCCATCCGGAAGCACGGATCGCCTTATGTCGAGGCCCTCGGCAATCAGGGGCTCAGCCTCTTCATAGCGGCCCTGAGCAGACAGCGCGGCGCCAACTTCATTCAGACTGATTGCAACGTACGGGTGACGGTCACCCAGGATCTCCCGCCTGATTCGGAGTGACTGCCGATAGTACTCCTCGGCCCGCACGGCGTCTCCTGATCCGTCGAGCACCAGGGAGCCGATCAGTCCGTATGAGTTGGCAATCGACGCGTCTTCTTTGCCGAATATCTTGCGACGCAACTCCAGTGCGTCCAGCATCCACTTCTCGGCGCCGTCAAAGTCACCAGCGTCGCGAAGCGCAAGGCCGTAGTTGCTCATCGCCGTCGCGACAAACGCATGTTCATCGCCGTACACTGACTTAAATACGGCCAGTGCTTCACCGGACAACTCCGCGGCCCTTGTATAGTCTCCCAACTCACGCTTTCGAAGGGCGGCGTCATTTGCGATGACGCCAAGTCTCATGTCGTCGTCAGCAACCAACGGCCTGATCATCCGAAGGGCCGCATCGGTCAGGGAATCAGCACGCTCGTAGTCACCGCCTTCCCAGACAGCGCTTGACAGTTCGTTCAAAGCGCGCACAATCGGCATGCTTTCCGGGTCCGACGTGTCCCGGGCCAGTGCGAGTGCACGTTCAAGCAACGACACGGCGCCGTCGTAATCCCCCATCGCCGTCAGTGCGCCACCGAGAACGCTCATCATCTCAAGCTGCAGGTCGGGTTGGTCCGCAAGCTCGTCGTCAAGCCTCGCGATGCCGTACCGAACGAGTTCACCGGCCGGCACGTTTGGTCCGCGCGGTGCATCGGGATCGTATCCGTCAGACATCGCATTTGCCGCGTTGAACAACGACTGCAGGTAAGACGAAACCTGTTCGGCTTTCTGCTTCTCAAACTCCGCGCGTTCGCGCTCGCTCTCGGCGACGTTGCGCTCATGCACGAGACGAACCGTGTACAGACTGAGCACCACCAATGCGATAGCCGTTGCTGCGACGGCCGCACGATTGCGCCGCACAAATTTGGTTAGGCGATACGAGAGCGCATCGCCGCGTGCTCGAACGCTGAGTCCGGCAAGATGTCGCCGGATGTCTTCGAGCAGCGCTTCGACTGATCGATAACGGCGATCGATCTCGTCGCGCAACGTGTTCAGGCAAATGACGTCCAGATCACCGCGTAGTCGTTTCTGCAGCCGATCGGGGCGCGTTCGACGGGCGCGGCTCACGGACTCCGCATCGGTTGTTACACGGCTGATCGCGGTCGACGGCTTGTCGGGCGCCGCAGTGCCACGGGATCCGGATCCCGCACCCTGAAATGGTCGGATGCCCGCGAGCAGTTCGTACAGCACGACTCCCAGCGAGTAGATGTCGGTCGAAGTGCCGACAACTTCTCCGCGGATCTGCTCGGGTGACGCGTAATCGGGCGTCATTACCGAGGCGCCGGTGCGCGTCAGGGCGGTACCGTCAGCATCATCCGAAAGGACCTTGGCAATTCCGAAGTCGAGCAGTTTGACGGATCCGTCGCCCGTGACAAGAATGTTTGAGGGCTTCAGGTCGCGATGAACCACCAGGTTTGCATGGGCGTGGATCACCGCCTTGCATACCTCCTCGAACAGTGCAAGCCTTTCGTCAATCGACAGGTGTTTGTCGTCGGCGTACTGATCGATCCGGACGCCGTCAACGTACTCCATCGCGAAGTACGGTTCGCCTGTGTCACTTACGCCGCCGTCGAGTAGCCCGGCAATGTTCGGATGTCGCAGGCGCGCGAGTATCTGGCGCTCCGACCGGAAGCGGCGCAGGATCTGCTCGGAGTCCATCCCCCGCTTGATGATTTTCAGTGCAACGCGTTGCTCAAACTCGCCGTCGCGCCGGTCTGCGAGGTAGACATCCCCCATGCCGCCGGTGCCAATTCTGCGAACAAGCCGGTACGGGCCAACATTTTCGCCCGTTCGATCAAGCGCCTTGTGCAGCGAAAGCGCATCACCCGCAACGCCGTCCAGCAGGCTCAGCTCGGATCGGTGCGCGTCGAGCAGGGAGAGAACCTCCTGCACGAGATCGCCGTCGCCGTCACTCCGTTCTTCGAGGAACGCGCGTTGCTTTGCCTGGTCGATTTCACGTGCGGCCTCGAACAGGTCATTAACTACTTGCCAGCGGTCCTGCATGGGTGTCTTGTCGTCGTTCATCCGATATACGGACTCCTATGATAGTACGCACCAAAACCGCGGGGAAGTGATCATCGACCTTGGATCGGGTTCTTGTTGCCGGGAACGCTTGGTGTGGGTACCATACGGGTCAGCGTTCCACAGCCATCCGCAATGCCATGACCGCTCCATCTCGACGCCCGCTTCTCTACGCAATCCTGTTCGTCGCTGCGCTCGTTTCGGCGGCGCCTTCGTTGGCGCAGACGAATCCGGTTCGCGTGTTCATCTCGGTTGACATGGAGGGGATTGGCGGAATTGGTACCGGCAAGATGGCTTCGTCGACCGGCAAAGACTACGGCACCGGCCGCGAGTTGCTGACGGCTGAGGTCAACGCCGTCGTGGAGGCGATCTTTGAGTCCGGCCCCGCGGAAGTGCTTGTCAACGATTCGCATGGCGACATGCAGAACGTGCTTCATACGCGGTTGGACCCACGCGTCGAATACATTCAGGGCAACATCAAACCGCTCGGTATGGTGCAGGGGCTGGACGGCGGGTTTGACGCAGCGATCTTTCTCGGATACCACGCGCGCGCGGGCACCGAGGGCGGATTCCTTGCGCACACCGGTTCTGGATCTGTGAAGGGACTCTGGGTGAACGGCGTCGAGGTTGGGGAAGGCGGCATGAACGCGTACTACGCCGGCTACCATGGTGTACCGGTGGTACTCGTTGCGGGCGACTCAACATTCACCGTGCAGTTCCAGGAGCTTGTACCAACCCGCGCCGTCGCAACCAAGGAGGCCATCGGCGCACAGGTTGCGAGGCTTGTGCACCCCGAGATCGTAAGAGCCCGTTTGCGGGCGGCGACGCTCGCGGCGATTCGCGAAGTGCGCGCCGGCAACAGCCGCGTCGAGCCACTGACGCCATCAAACCCCGTGACCGTGACTATGAAGTTTGCGACGACAACGCGGGCTGACATTCTGCAGGCCGTGCCGGGCATGCAGCGCGTTGATGGCTACACGGTTGAGCGCGAGACGAATAACATGGACGAGGCGTACCGACTCATCCGATTGATGTACAAGTACATCTCGTGGTAGGTGGGTTGCGGATCGCGCAGCGATCTGTCGATGACGGACGACTATTGCGCAGCGGCAAGCACAACGCCACCCACAACGACCACGTCTTCACCAAGGCCCGCGGAGACGATCTCGTAGCGCTCTCGCAACGGCGGGAAGACGTACTCTTCGACCCGCTCACGTAGCGGATCAAAGAACAGGTCATCACCCGCAAGCGACACGCCGCCTCCCACAACAACAACCTCTGCGGCCGTAAGGGTCAAGCTCTGCGCGATCGCCCAGCCAAGGGCCCGCGTCGCTCTGTCGTACGCCGCGAGCGCAAACGTGTGTCCAGCGCGCGCGGCATCAGCGACGTTCTTTCCGTTGAGTTTGTCGCGATGATCAACTCCAGCCGCTTCGAATAGCGAGGCCTCGTCGGCGGGGTCATCCGCGGTGTCGAGCAAGCGACGGACGGTGTTTGCAATGCCGGGGCCGCATGCCTGCGCTTCGACGATATCGTCAACGTCGATAGCGCCGAGACCCGGACGCAGATGGCCCAACTCGGTGCGCGTAAACCGATGCTCAGCGTAGAGCCGATTGTCAACGACGAGTCCGCCGCCAACACCAGTCCCCACGGTGACGTAAAAGACGATACGGTGGTCGCGCCCGGCTCCAAACTTCGCCTCGGCAAGCGCTGCGACGTCGCAGTCATTTCCGATAACGGCCGGCGTGTCGAGCTCGGACTGGCTCCATGCGCACAGCGCAAAGTTGTCCCATCCGCGCACGTGGTGACTCTTTATGACATTGCCGGATGCCATGTCAACCGGGCCGCCAAATCCGAAACCAACGCGCTCCACGTCGTGGGACGTGATCAGGCCTGGCGCGGCGCTCTTGATCTGCTCCAGGATTCCGGATGCACCCGCCGCGCGGTCAACGTCCATCCGAACAAATCCTCGAAAGCCGGGGCCCGAGCCGTCGCTGACGCCGAGTTGGAGTTTGGTGCCCCCGATTTCAATCCCGAGGTACATACCGCCCCTCCTCGTTGATGCGCGCGTACACGTCGTTCAGCATCCAGTGGAACAGCGCCAGGTGGATGCTCTCGACCATGCCCATATCGTTGAGGTCAACGTGCACGCCGGTGTGTGCCTGCTGGCGCAGTTGGCCGCCGTCGTATCCGGTGAGGCCAAACGTAGTCAACCCATGTCGGTTCGCCCAGTCGACTGCGTTGAGCACGTTTGGGCTGTTGCCAGATCCGCTTATCGCGATCAGCAGGTCACCTTCGTGGCCGTAGTTCATGAGCTGCTGCACAAAGATCTGGTCGTAGTCCAGGTCGTTGCCAACCGCCATCAGCCAGCCCGCGTTGTCGGTCAGACTGAGAACCTTCAGGCGCCGCTTCGATTCGTCGCGCAGGTCGCCGGGGCGAAGCGTACTCTTACCCAGGTCCTCGGCCATGTGGCTCGCCGTTGTGCCCGAGCCGCCGTTTCCGATGATGTACACGAACCGACCGGTCAGCCAGCAGTCGTAGACGAGGTCAGACCACGTCTGCATGTCGCGTGGGTCGATCTTGTCCAGCTCGCCGTGTAGGCGCGTGCGATAGTCAATAAATCCGAGCTCAGCTCCCAGCATGTGTCCTCTCTTCGTTGGCGGAAAACAAGGTACAAACAGACTGGAAGCGGAGCCGGGTCAATCGACCGATGCCGGATTGAGCGGCGGCTTCTCCCACGCAACGCTGTAGTCTCTGCCGGCGAGCGGCGGATTGCCCCCCGGGCCATAACCAACACGCGACGACTCTGCAGCAAGCGGGACGAACTCGTGGCTGATACCCGCAGGCGTGCATGTGAAATGCAGGAAGCCGAGCCTCGCGTCACCGTCCGGCCACCGGTCGTCCCACTGCGGGAAAGCGGTGGACGGCGCGAAGATGACCGTGATGCCGTCAACTTCGACGATGCGCCGGCAGTGTACGTGTGCCGTGATGACGTGTGTGGCACCGGTGTCGCGAAAGAGCCCGAAGAGATACTCGCGGATGGCGCTGTCAAGCGCGAAGTACCACGCCACACGCTCAGCCTTTGACTCGGCATTCCGATCAAAGTCAGGCTCGTCAACGGCGTCGGCAAAGAGCGCCGGATGGATCATCCACACATGTCCGCCGCCGGCGGCCGTGCGACCGCGTTGTTCTTCGAGCCACCTTCTGAGTGCCGCTTCTTCGGGGAGTCCGCTGCCGAGCAAGAAGGCGTCGAACGCACTGAAGCGCACACCGCGATAGTCGAACGACCAACAGCTATCGCCGAACACGCCGGCGTAGCGTGC
>JAUIJQ010000247.1 GCA_030431165.1 Rhodothermia bacterium
GCCACGGAATTTGAAGGCACCGGTTCGCTGAAGGTTTTCGCACTTGAAATGGGCCGACCCGCCGCAGCGAGCGTCTACCGTTCGGGATGACATGACGGGTGTGCGGCGCGCAATACCGTCAAGTCGCGCGGCTGCCAGATCCACGTCGGCGTAGGAGACAGGGAGGGTTTCAGGCGTCGTGGGAGTACGCATCAGCGTCGATTGGGCTCTGGTTCATGATCTATTCAACTTCACGTACAGTTCGTACATGCCCTAAGGTATTGTATAAATGGCCCCTGGGGCACTGTTTTCCGCACTTTTCCCCTAAGTGTTGGTCCGAGTTTCAATGATTGCAGGGGTTTAAGCGGGATTTACGTTCGCCGATACAAATCGCGGCTACAACGGGCGATCTCGCCTGTTTAACACGTACAAAAACGGAGGCTCTGTCATGGGTCAGCAGCAATTGCTTCTTCTTGTCCTCGGTATCGTTATCGTCGGCCTTGCGGTCGTCGTCGGTATCCAGGCGTTCAGTGAAAACCAGAAAAAAGCCAACGCCGACGCGCTCGTCAACGACGCGATTCGCGTGGCTTCCGACGCACAGGCATGGATGCTCAAGCCGACCGCCTTTGGTGGTGGCAACAACTCCTGCGCCGCTACGTGCGACTGGTCAGGTATTTCTTTCTCGCAGCTCGGCTACCCGGTCAACGGATCTGACTACGAGAACCTGAACGGAACGTTCACGATCGACGGTGCCAGCACCTCGACGGAAGTTGTCATCACCGCCACGAGCGCGTCGAATGGCAACCAGGTTACGGTTACCGTTACTGGTACCACGCCTGACGGCATCGACACCGAAGTGAATACGGCCTACACCGCTCCCTCGAGCTAGTAGCGCCCGACCACATTTTGGTCTTAGGCCAGCGGCATCCTGTGGGCGGTCATTTGATGGACGCTGCGGGATGCCGCTTTCTTTTTCCCGCTACCCCGACCAGGAACCCGGCGCAAGAAACTCATAGAGGCTACATGTCATGGGGCAACAGCAGCTACTTCTCCTAGTCTTTGGCATCATCATCGTCGCAGTCGCCGTCATCGCTGGTCTGTTTGCGATGGATGAGAAAATGCGACAGAGCGCGACAGATACGCTCATTGGTCGCAACCTGACGATTGCCTCTGAGGCGGTCTTCTGGAAAACCAAGCGCGACCCGTACTCCGGCGGCAATGCGTCGTACGCCGGATTGGAATCCGATGGAATGAAAAAGCTGTTCCTCGGCGAATACACGAACGACGGGTTCTTTAGAATTACGCACGCGGACGATAATAGTCTTCAGATAACGGCGGTAAGTCTCCGCTATCCCGAGTTGGGTGTTCGTACTTACATCAACGAGTACAGCATCGACTCGACGATGGTGCGATACGACGGCTCGATTACCGCAGACTAAAACCGGCCGCGACGGCTGTCCAATTCGCGGCGAAAAGCAGCGACCTCTGATCCCAGGCGATAGTTATGGCAGTCAAAGAGTTTCGGTTCAGCGGCATCTCACAGAACGGACAGCCCGTTCAGGGAACCGTGTTTGCGCCACACAAGCGAGGTGCGAACAAGAAAGTAACCGAGCTGGCCTCGAAGCACGGCTTCCGGGCAAATGACGTTCAGCAGAGGAGCGTCTACGAATACAAGGTTCGCCACCCCAACGGCAAGATCGTTAAAGGGGAACAGAAGGCGTTCTCGCCTGAAGAGATCTCGACAGCCCTTGGCAAGATGGGCCTTGAGGTTCTCAAGGTTCAGAAGAAGTTTTTTGACGTTCAGCGGAAACCGCCCCGTCAGGACATCATCATGTTCGTGCGCTTGAGCGCGAACCTCCTGAAGGAAAAGCTTCCGTTTGACGAAGTATTGAACCTGCTTGTCAACGACGTATCGTCGAACAGCTTGAAGCAGGTAGTCCGCGACCTGAATGCCGACCTCAAGTCCGGCATGGAGGCCCAACAGGCCTTCATGAAGCACCAGCACATGATCGGCAAGTTTACCGCGTACATGCTCGGGATCGCGTCCCGCTCGGGCAACATGTCGGAGATCTACGAATCAACGGCACGGTTCCTCGAACGGCAGAACGAGTTCCGGAAAAGCGTACGCTCAGCGATGATCACGCCGGCCATTACGATTGCCGTCCTCATCGCCGCCTTCGTCTGGTACGTGTGGTACATCTTCCCGCAGACGGCCGGACTCTTCGAAGGCTTCAACATTCCGCTTCCACCGTTGACGCGGAAGACACTTGACTTCTCGCACTGGCTAGATCGCAACTACGGTTGGGTCTTTCTATTCGTGACAGCATCCACCCTTGGATTTGTCGGGTTCGCGAAGTCACAAAGGGGAACGTTCATCCTTCACCGGACGATGATCCGCATTCCGGTCATCGGGTCGCTACTGCATAAACTCAATATCGAGATCTTCTGTCGCGTCTTTGCCGTGCTCTACTCAGGGAGCGGTGACAACATTAATGTTATAAAGATCGCGGCCGAAGCTTGCGGTAACACGTACATCGAACACCAGGTCAAGACCGTCACCGTTCCAATGATGGTTGCGCAAGGAGCAGAACTGGTCAGATCGATGGAAGCGAGCGGTGTGTTTACATCCATGGCCCTGGCGAGATTCCGGAGTGGTGCTGAGACGGGCAACGTTAGGATGAGCGCTCTGCAGATGGCTGACTACTACGAGGCCGAAACGACGCTCAAACTCAAGGGCGCCGTTGAGGGCATTCAGACGGCCGTGGCGATCATCATCACGATCGCGATCTGCTTCCTGACGATCATCTCTTCGGAGATCGCGCTGATCCAGCCTTCGAGCAACGACATCATGAACGGGATGGGCGGCCAGTAAGAAGCCCCTGCCTCATAGCGAGGCATCCCATAATGGATAAGGACACCGGTCGGAAGGCAGAACAGGCGGTCGCGAGCGACGAGTCGCACGATCCTGTGGTCGCAACGTTGCTGGCCCGCGGCGATGTCTCGCCAAAGATCCTGGCGGAGCTTGTGGTTTCCACGGGAAAACCACGCGTCTCCTTCAGGGACCTCGCGCAGCACCCCGAGGTCGATCGCGATGTCGTGTTTGCTGAAGCCGCTGCGCAGGCCGGACTCCAGGTCCAGCAAGTTGACCAGTTTACGCCACCCGACGACCTTGTTCGGTCGGTTCTCGGCCTCTTCGATGAAGGGGTGGTGGCTGACGTGCTAAGATACGGGCTGCTGCCCGTCGAGCTGCTGATTGATGATGACCTGATGGACATCACCGTGGCACTGGCATCGCACGACCCAACAGACCCGGCGCGCGTTGCGCTTGTGCAGCGCCTGGGACTGAACGTCATCCTGCGCTACGCACCGGAATCAGCGGTTCGCGAGCGCATTCTGGGCACGGGTATAATCGGTGCCGACGACTTTGTGCAGTGGAAATCAGCAAGTGCCGACGGGCCTGACGCGCTGCCAACGATCGACCCCCAGGTAACCGGATGGCTCGACGAGCAGGACGATGGACCTGCCGAAGTTGCGGGTATCGTGCCGGAGCTGAGACCAGATGCAGATGTCAGCCTTGAATACGTTGCGGAGGAAAACGAAGACGAAGTTGGTCCAGACGCACACTTGATTGATGTCGTCGACAATGCGGTCGAGACGGCTCTTCCCGAACTCCCGCCTCCACCGGACTTCTCGGAGATAGCCGACGGATCTTCTCCCGACGGAGACGTGGTGGGGGCTGATTTATCCTCGGGCATCGAGCCTGAGGATCAGGAGTCACAGACGACGTCTGACGAGGAGCACGCCGCCCCCGGGCCCGCCGCTGGCGGCAAGCAGGCGCTGGCCGATCAGTACGACCTCGACCAGATCCACGGTGCGCTTCGTGACCGTGTTGTTGGGATGCTCGTGCACAAACAGTGCGTGACGCAGGCGCAGGTCGTGGCCGCGATGGAAGCGCAGAAGTCAAATCCGCGCGAAGCACTTTGGCGCCTCCTGGCCGACATCAAAGGAGTTGATCGCGACGTTGTATTCCGCGAAGCGGCCTCGGTCTACGCATTCCGCACCGCCGAGCTATCGGACCCAGATCCGAAGTTTGCGAAACTGGTGATGGAAGCGTTTCCCGATGACAAACGCAACGAATTGCTTTCGATGCGCCTGTTTCCGGTAGAGTACGAGATGGACACGGCGACCGGTGGCGCAAAGCTGGTCTTTGTGACTCACGACCCGGCACGTCCTGAGATACACAGGATTCTGCAGCAGCTCAAGGTCGGAAGGTTTCAGCTCTACTACGCCTCGGAATCAACCGTCACCGACCTGATCCACCAGGCCTTCCCGAGACGGAACGAGTTCCTCGACCGCATGACCGATGATCCTATGGCGATGGATCTCGGGACATCGTTTGAGGAGGAAGGCGAGCTGATTGACGAAAACGCTCTCGAAGCGGAGATCAGCCGCTCAACGCTGATCAACCTGTTCGAAGCAACGCTTCTTGAGGCAACGCGCCGTGGCGCGTCAGACATTCACGTATTTCCGAACCCCCGGCGCAAGGTCGAGATTCACTTCCGCGTGGACGGACGGCTGTTCCTGTGGCACACCGAGGAGAAGGTGCATCCAGAGGCGTTCCTGGCGGTAGTCAAAGACAACTCGAAGAACGTTGACCGATTTGAACGTGACGCGGCGCAGGACGGGTTCATTCAGCGACGTATTGATGATGCGCTGATCCGCTATCGTGTTTCGGTCTTGCCGATCGCAACGGCAAGCCAGGAGATTCGCGCCGAGAGCATCGTCATTCGAGTACTTGATGACCGAAAGGTGCTGACTGACCTGCGCAAACTCGGAATGCTCGACGTAGCACTGCAGAAGTTTAGTCAGGCGATCAACCAGCCTCACGGGATGGTGATTCTGACGGGGCCAACGGGATCCGGCAAGAGCACGACGCTCGTCGCCGCGCTACACCAGGTTGTGAGCCCGGAGGTCAACGTGCTCACGGTTGAGGATCCGGTCGAGTACATCATCAACGGTGTCCGCCAGATCAAACTGAATCACAAGCTCAACCTCGACCAGGCACTTCGTGCGATTCTGCGACACGACCCTGACATTGTCATGGTTGGGGAGATGCGCGACAAGGCAACCGCTGATCTTGCGATCAAGCTCGCGAATACAGGCCACCTCGCCTTTTCCACGCTGCACACGAATGACGCACCGAGCGCGGTGAGTCGACTGTACAAGATGGGGGTCGAGCCATTCCTGATTGCGTACGCCATTAACCTTGTCGTTGCACAGCGCCTCATTCGAAATCTGTGCCCGAGCTGCAAGACGCCCGACGACACGTTCGACGAGCTTCTTGCCAAGCAGGTTGGCTTTACGGATGAAGACATCGCCGCCGGCGAGTTTTTCAAGGCCGGCAATAACAAGCATTGCAAGACATGTGGTGGCTCCGGCTATAAGGGTCGGCGGGCACTGTGTGAGACGCTCTACTTCTCGCAGGCGATCCGCCACATTATCCTCGAGTCAGCGGAGGCCATTGACGAAGATGCAATCCGCGTACAGGGTCAGAAGGAGGGGATGCTCA
>JAUIJQ010000248.1 GCA_030431165.1 Rhodothermia bacterium
TCAGCCGCGGCGGCGTTCGCGACGTCCTGGTGTCAGCTTCGCCCGACGGCGCCGCGTACAAGTACGCGCTGCTGCTGGATGGTGTTGACGACTACCTCGCAGCCGATCATCGCACGTCGCTGTCTCTGGGCCAGGACTACGCCATTGAGATGTGGTTGAAGCCCGGCGAGATCAGGGCGCAGACGCTGATTGCCAAAGGTGGCTCCGCTTCGACCGGTGCGTATGGCCTCGAGATGACCGACACTGGAGCTATCATGTTCCACGCACGTGGAGGCGCCGCGTCGGTAACCTCCAGCGCTACGCTGGCGGTCGACAGGTGGACGCACATCGCCGCGGTGCAGGATGAACGATTTAATCGAATCAGACTGTACGTCGATGGCGTGCTGTCTGGAGAAAGCCCGCTGGCTGGCGACGACCTGGCCAACTTCGAAGCGCTCACCATTGGTGCAGATGGCGACGGAAGCGCGCCCTTCAGCGGACTCCTCGACGAGATTCGTCTCTGGAACGAGGCGCGAACAGATTCGGCGATCGCTACGGCACTCGACCGGATCATGCCTCCCGGCGCGCCGGGGTTGGTCAGCTACTGGCAGTTCAACTTTGGCGAGGGTACCACGGTGGGCGACGTCGCCGTTGCTGGTGGTAACCATGCTGACCTCGTCGGCGACCCTGGTTGGGAGCAGGATCAGGCTCCGGTACAGCACGCCGCAGTGACCGACGATCTTGGTCAGGGCGAATTCAGATTGGTCGGATTGCCTTACGATCCTGGCACAAACGGCACGTTGTACGAAGTCACGCCGACAAAAGAGAACCATGCATTTGATCCCGGCGTGCGGTTTGAGCGGCTGACCGAGTCGCAGTTCATCGTTAACGATGCCAACTTCACCGACACCACGTCAGTCACGGTAGCGGGGTCGGTTGTCTTTGCGCAGACAACGTGTCCGGTGGACAGTGTTTCCATACTTGTGGACGGCATCCCCTCGGGACTCACTGACGAGCAGGGCATGTATGCCGTCGGCGGTGTCGAGCGGGGTGAGCGAACCATCAGTGTTGCCTTTCGGGAGCACACGTTTACGCCGATGGCTGAGACGATTGTCTTTACCGGTGACGTGCCGAACCTGGTTTTTGAGGACAACACCACGCGTACCGTGAGCGGGTATGTGGCGGGCGGTCAGTGCCTCGCGGATATCGGTCGTGCACGTGTCACGTTTACAACAGCGAACGGCTGCTTCACGCAGACCATCGAAACATCCGACAATCAGTATTCCGTTGAGCTGCCCGCACAGGAGTACATCGTGTCGGTTGAGATGATCGACGATCCGACAATCAGCTTCGTCACCAAAGATGTTGACCTGACGGACGAAGACGCCGTGGTGGACTTCATCTACTACGCGCAGCCTGAGATCGCGGTATCCGGATTCCCGGAAGCAACGTGTTCAAACCCGCTACTTGCGCAGGGCACGATGTACGAGGTGCTGGCGGATGTGACAGAGCGCTACGGCCAGACCGTGTGCCCGGCAACCATCGGGACCGTCGAGATCAGGGACGGAATCAGTGATGACGTAGCACCGTTTACGGTTGAGCTGGACAGCACGGGTACGATCCGCTATGACGTGCTCGCGGGTGTTCCGAACATCGTAGGTGGCGGACCAACGCCGTATCAGAAACTCCTCAGCATCGCGGCATCAACGCCCGGTGGGGACGAATTGAACGAGCAGTTCGTGATTGTGGAAGGGCATCGTCCGCGAGAGCAGACGTTCACGACGGTATCTCCACAGCTGCCGATGCTGATCCTGCGTGATCCGCCCGGCGATCAGAGCTACTCGTTCAAGGAGGAGTCGCGTCAGACATGTTACTCAGCGGGCTTCTCTTTGCTTGCCGACGCTTCGGTTGGTGTCTACAGCAAGATCAAAGCCGGGACGCAGTTTGAAGTTGGTGCGTTTGGCGTGTCGTTCGAGACGAAGGTCTGGGGCGAAATCAGCTCCTCGCTGGAGGTTGGCGCACGCGTGCTGAATCAGACTGATCGCGAAGTCTGCGTGACGCACGTTGATCGGTACTCGACCTCGGGTAATCAGAACGTGACCGGCACCCAGGGTGACGTGTTCGTTGGTGCAGCCATGAACATCGTGTATGCGATTACCGATGTCCTCAGTGTCGATGATTCGGGCGCGCAGTGCGTTGTCGAAATCGATCAGGAAATCGTGTACGACAATGACGGATTTGCGACACAGTATCACTACACGGAGAATCATATCCGCAACACGGTTATTCCGGATCTGGAGCGCAACCGCGAGCTGTCGTCTGAAGAAACAGAACGTCAGGAGTTCGAGGATCAGATCGAGGTGTGGCATCAGACGCTCGCCCTCAACGAACGCCTGAAGGCTGAAGCCGCCCCGATGGGTAATGACTTCAACCTGTCGTTCAGTGCCAACGCGCCGCGCGAATCGTTTACGGAATGGCAGGTAACCGATCGCGAAGCGATTGACTTCAACCTGTACGTAAACGCGGAAACCGCCATTGAAGCCGGTGTGGAAATTGGTGGCGTTGGAGCGAGCGGCGGAGTGCGCGTCCGGGCAAAGCTCGACGTGGGTGTCTCTGAGTCGTCAACGACGACCACAACAAACCGAACGGGCTTCTATCTGGCGGATGACGACACGGGTGACGCGTTCTCCGTGGACGTCAAACGAGACCGTGTGTACGGAACGCCGGTTTTCGAGCTTGTAAGCGGCGTCAGCAGCAACCCGTGGGAGCCTGGAACGCTTCCGCGTGATGGCGTCAATCTGACATTGTCGCCAGCGACGCAAACGCTCCCAGACGCCGGCGCAACGGCTGAGGTGACGCTGTCGCTCGGCAATACCGGCCAGAACTTCGAGACCCGCGAGTACGAACTACTGTTCCTCCAGGAAAGTAATCCGTTTGGCGCGCAGGTGACGATTGGGGGAAGCCAGGTACAGGGCCCGATCCCTTACTCGCTTAACGATAGCGAGGCGCGCCAGGTGACGCTCAGGCTGAGCCGCGCCGCGTCGAGCCCGGTGTATGACTACGAGGACCTGCAGCTCGTGCTGCGGGCACCAAACGATGGTCAGATCGCTGACACGGCTTCCTTCTCGGTCCACTTTGCGAGTCCGTGTACGCCGCTTTCGCTGGCTGAGCCGCTTGCCGGCTGGGTTGTGAATCAGGCCGCACACGATTCGCTTAGACTGTGGGTCAAGGACTACCAGCTTGGTGACCTGGAGCGCATCCGGTTCGAGGTGTCACCAGAAGGACGCAACAACTGGTCGCCGGCGATGAGCGTAGCGGCAGGGGATCTGCCTGAAGGTGAGGCTGTGCTCTACTGGATCACCGACGGTGTTGATGACCGCGCGTACGACCTCCGCGCCGTAGCGGAGTGCAACATCCAGGGTGAGCCCGCCTCAACATATTCTGATAAGGTGGCCGGCGTAATCGACCGTATTGCGCCAAAACCCTTCGGAACGCCAACGCCGACAAACGGCATTCTCGCCCGTGGCGACGACATATCCGCGACGTTCAATGAGCCGCTGTCCTGCTCGATCGCGACCGCTGGAAACGTGACGCTGATTGATTCGCAGTCAGGTCAGGCCATTCCGGTGACGCCATCGTGCAACGACAAGACGATCATCGTAGAGCCCGACGTTGACCTGGCGCAGTATGAGAACAAGACGCTTCAGGTGACCCTGCGGAATATCAGGGACGCTGTCGGCAACAAGATTGCCGCACCGATTTCGTGGTCGATGCGCGTCAATCGCAGCCCGGTATACTGGGCGAACGCCCAGGTCAGTGCCGCGGTATACGAAGGCGAGGTGGCAGTACTCGGTGCACGCTTTGCAAACGCCGGCGCAGATGCGGTTACATTCTCGCTCACCGAGTTTCCTGATTGGCTTACGCCGCGCACGACACGCGGTACCATCCAGTCTGGCGCCTCGCAGGTGATCGAGTTTGAGAGTGACGCAGCGCTGACGCGTGGCGTCTACGAGGGCACGGTGGTGGCGACATCGCAGGAAGGCGCTGAGCCGCTGACGGTGTTGCTGGACGTTTCGTGTCCGGCACCAGACTGGTCGGTTGAGCCATCAGCCTTCACGCACTCCATGTCTGTTACGGCCGGGTACTACCTTGATGCATTGCCGTTCTCCGAAGAAGGGGACAGGGTTGTTGCTCTCGTTGGAACTGAAGTGCGCGGTGTGGCGACAGTTCAGAAGGTTGTGCCGCAGGACGAGTATGCCTCTTACCTGACGGTGTACTCAAACAGCGCGTCGGGCGAAGATGTGCAATTTGTGCTCTACGATGCTTCGGAATGTCGCGAGCGCGAGATCCTCGAGTCCATTCCGTTTGTAGCGGATGGTGTCGTGGGGTCATCATCCGAACTTGCACAGCTTACGGTTACCGGTGCCGTGTTGCAGTCGATCGACCTGGTACAGGGCTGGACGTGGATCTCATTCGGCGTTGAAGCAACCGATATGTCGGCTGATGCCGTGCTGGGCGACCTCGCTGCGCAGGAAGGCGACGTGATCAAGAGTCAGCTCGGGTACAGCCAGTACGTTAATGGGGCAGGCTGGGTAGGTACGCTCGACTCACTGGCGTCCGGCGCGACGTACAAGGTGCAGGCACAGGATGCTTCGCGTCTGCGATTTGTAGGCGAGCCGGTTGAGACCGCTGACCGTCCGCTTGAGATCAAGCCCGGTTGGAACTGGGTCGGGTTCCTGCCCGATAACTCGATGGACATCGACGTAGCGCTTGCGTCACTTACGGCGACGGCGGCTACAACCGACATCATCAAGAGTCAGTTTGCATTCGCCAACTGGGACGGATCAAGCTGGGCCGGCTCCCTCGGACGGATGCTTCCGGGCGAAGGGTACCTCATGCGTGCCGCGAACACTGGCACGCTCACGTATCCCGGAGCAACCGGGGCGCCGCGTGAAAACCCAACGCGCATCATGCTGTCGTCGAGCGCAGCGGGAAGCCCGCCAAACTGGGCGGTTGATGCCGCCGGATTTGAACAGTCGATGACGGTAACCAGCTCGCTCTTGCTGGATACCGGACGCGCTACAAATCCGTCGTCGATGCTCGCCGCGTTTGTTGACGGACAGGTGCGCGGCGTTGCGCGCCCGGTGTACGTGCTCAACGAGTGGGTCTTCTTCTTGACAGTCTACGGGGACGCGACGGGCGAAGATATCGTGTTCCAGGCCTATGATGCCGATCAGGATCGCGTAGTGGGCATCGTCGAGACGATGACGTTCGAGCCCGAGGGCGCACACGGTACGCCTCGAGAGACGGTCGTGATGACCAGCTCGACCGCAACGCCGATCGAACGCGACGTGGAGTTTCCGATGGAGACGGCACTCGGAGATAACTATCCGAATCCATTCATGGGAACGACGACGATTCCGTATACGCTGCACGAAACCGCTGATGTGTTGATCGAGCTGTATGACATGCTGGGAAGACGCGTCAGCATGGTCGTTGATCAGCAGCAGGCCGCCGGTCGCTACAGCGCAACGGTTGATCTGACGGGTCTCGCCGGTGGG
>JAUIJQ010000249.1 GCA_030431165.1 Rhodothermia bacterium
CGTTTGTACGCGAGGCTCAATCATGTCAACATGGAGCACGCCCTGCTCCCATCCGTTCCACGTGCCGTACTGCTCCTGACGAACGTCGACGCCCCAGCTATTGTACTTGCCTGTAATCCACTCAACAGCGTTGGTGAATCCCGGAGTACCGCTGAGACGCGGGCCGACGACATCGATCAACTCGTGGGCAAGTTGCTCGGTTTGGGAGTTCTCCATCCCCTGATCCCAGATTGAACGGAGTACAGGGTCGTCAGTCCGGAAGGTCTGCGCTGCAACGTTGAGCGGAAGAATGAAGAAAATCGCGATCCAAAAGATTTTCATGAGAGCCGTGCAGTCTCGTTTCAGGGTTGTCTCGATTTGTCGTCTCGATTTCAGGTCGTAAAAATATACGGGCGCCGACGCTACCCGCCAGCGGGTATCCATCTCGGGTTGCTGTCGGATGACGGACGCGCTGTGAGGTTTGTCGCCCCTCCGCCGTCGGCATTGACGATCCAGATATCCATGTCGTCGTCCAGACGCTTTACAAATACCAGGGTGTTTCCGTCCGGGCTCCATGCGGGCGCGAGATCGTCGCCGTCGGCATCAAGCAGTTTCCGGGGCGTGCCGCCCGTCGCATCAACCAGATAGATGTCAAAATCGCCATCCCGATTCGAACTGAACGCAAGCCGGCTGCCGTCAGGTGACCACGTGGGGTAGCGATCGTCAGCGGCGTGTTGCGTAATGCGCGATACGCCCGATCCATCCGACCGAGTGACGTAGACATCCATCGAGTCTGACTCGGGGTTTGCCCTGTTGCTGTAGAACGCGATGCGGTCGTCGACCGGTGACCAGAACGGATGGCTGTCGGTTGCGGGATCCTGCGTGATGTTTACGGCCCCCGAGCCGTCAGCACTCATCACGAAGATCTCGACATTGCCGGTACGGTCAGAATCAAACGCGATCTGCGAGCCATCGGGCGAGAAGGTCGGGTCGATGTCCTGAGCGGCATTTGTTGTGAGCCGGCGCACATTGGAGCCGTCGGACCGCATCACGTATATCTCGCGATTGCCATCGCGACCCGAAATGAAGGTCACCAGCGAACCGTCAGCCGACCCCGCGGGGTGGTAGTCCAGTGAGTCGTGTTGCGTCAGGTTTACCAGGTCACTGCCGTTGGGTAGCATTGAGTAAATTTCGGTGTTGCCGTCCCGGTTTGTCTGAAAGGCAATTCTATGCTCAGATGGAGTGGAGCAGCCCCAGAGTGTTGGCAGAACGCCGGCCAGGAGTGCTACAAGGAGCATCGCTGGTCGTGTCATCGGGCGTATAAGCTTCTGCGGCTTCAGGCCGGGCGTGGATATGCGCGAAGTCATGGTCGGCCTCCGTTATCGTGGGCGAATCCACCTGTATTGGTAAGAAAGTAGGTAAGAAAACCTGTGTTGGGAGTCATCAGGGAGAAGGGAATTGGGTCATGAAACTGGAAGGCGTAATCTTCAAATCAGGCGTTCAGCGATGCCTCCTCGTGCCCGATGAAGTCGCGAATGCCCTTGGTGGTGGACCAAGGATTCCCGTGCTTGCCCGCATCGGCGAGATCGAGTTTCAGTCAACGCTGATGCCGGTCGCCGACGGCGGATTCAAGTTGTTTATCAACGGGGACGTGCGCCGTGCGTTGGCCGTTGATGTTGGCGACCACGTTGTTGTGGCGCTGAAGGCTGACCCGGATCAGGGCGAAACGACTGTGCCGCACGACCTTGGCGAAGCTGTCGATGACTTCGGGTTGTCAACCCTGTTTTGGGCACTGACTCCTCGACAGCGTCGCGAAATGGTTACGTTCGTCGAACGCGCCAAGTCAAGGTCGACACGAGCGAAGTACATCGCACGCGTCATTGAGGTGCTCGAAAAAAGGACCCCACGATAGGAGACCGATGGCAAAAGGAATCTGCCTGACTACGACTCGCTGTTGCCCAGCGCCGCTCGCATGGCACCGTTGCCGCCTACAACCGGTAGCGACAATGAGGTGCCGCCAAGGTCGATCGACAGCTCCGTCCCGGGTTCGGGCCACAGCGTGAAGTCACGGTCGCTCGAGAATATCATGAGTCCGATCTGTTTTCCCGCCGGCACAATCTGGTCATCGGGCTGGAGCTTGAACGTTACTTCGTAGAACTGCCCCGGGACCATTGGCTCGCCGCCACGCGGTGACTCGATGTTCGGCGCGGCGTGGTTCTGAGGGTCAGCCCAGCCACGTGTGATCACGCTGTTGGGGCGACCGCGTCCACCGTCGCTCCAGGGGAGTTCGACGAGCCACACCGACAGGTTCGCTGCGGGCTTGTTGGCTGCAACGCGAACGGTCACGGTCGGCGTCCCGGAAATGTGAACGTCCTGTTCCAATTCGGGCGTCGCGTAGATCAGTCGATGAGTTGCCCACTCCGCTTCTGCCAGCGCGCCACCGTCAAACGAAACGTTGTCGACAAGACGCTGCGTCTCGCTGTCGCCGGACGCACCCATGTTCAGGCCGCCAACACCGGTCATTCCACCCGGACCCTCGGGTGCTGCCTGCAGGCGCAGTGACACGGGCTCGGATTCTGGATTAGGGTAGTCCGCGTACGGGGTCGGATTGTCACGCTCGTCACCCTCGCGTACAATCCAGGCCTTGGGGTCGTTCTCCACATCGTTCTCAATACCGAACAGGTAGCGAGTGAACCACCGGTTCATCAGGGTCAACGGAGGCTGTCCGCCGTGTCCACCCTGGTGGTAGTACATCTGCACCGGCACTCCGTTTTCTTTGAGTGCCTCCGAAATCCGCCAGCTATGTTCCGGGACCACGTTCCAGTCATTAAAAGCGTGTGCCATGAGCGTCGCCGCTCGCACGTTGTCGACGACGTTCAGGTAGTCACGCCCGGCCCAGAAGTCGTTGTAGTCACCGGTGATTCTGTCCCGACCGGCTGCCATTTCGCCGTCACGGATTGTTGCGTTGCAGTAGTCGCGGCGATCAGATTCCTGGCTGTGAATAAAATCGTAGAGGAAGTCGATGTCCTCACCAAGCCATCCACCCGGGTGGCGCACGAGTCCGTTCGAGCGGTAGTAGTGATAGTACGAGGTGTTCGGCGCAACGGGAATAATTGCTTCCAGTCCGTCAACGCCCGTGGTCGCTGCAGCCAGGGGGAGGGTTCCGTTGTACGATGTGCCTGTCATTCCCACTTTGCCGGTGGACCAATCGGCATATACGCGCTCGTCTCCGTCAACCGAGGTGTATCCGGCTGCACGCCCGTTCAGCCAGTCGATCACGGCCTTTGGTGCAAGCGACTCGTTAATGCCTCCAACCGTTGGGCAGCCCTCTGACAGGCCGGTTCCGGGAGACTCTGAGTGAACGACAGCGAAACCGCGTGGCACCCAGGTCTCCGTGAAGCCGTCCGAAATGAATGGGCGCGTTCTTCGGTTAGGTGCTGGTTGGTTTGTCCGAGTCGGCGAGGGCTCGCCCAACTCCTGGCGCACGTCCCACAGATACTGGCGCGCTCCCGACGTGCCCGAGTAGTAGGGAGACGAGCCGTAGACTACCGGTACTTTTAGTCCTTCACTCTCGGTTTGGCCGGGTCGCGTTACGGCAACGTGGACGCGATCAAGGTCGCCGTCACCGTCTGAGTCAAACTCTGTCTCGACCCACAATTCTTCGCGAATCCAGGACCCTTTGTCTTCGAATGCCGGCACGATTTGGGCCTCGCCATCCGCAAACACGTGTTGAGCCCGATTCTGGCCAATTGCGTCGTAGGTTTTGGGGGCGAGGATGATTCCCGCGATCATTAGGGCCATTGCGGCATGGCGGGCGGTGGCGGACAGGGAAGACATAGGCGTACGCGGTGTGGCACCGATGGGTTTGAGCGCACGATGTTACCAAACGAACGCCAGTTTGTTTTGTCTGCTCAGGCCTCGGCGACCCCACCAATTGCTGCGCGAACCATCGGCGCAACGCGCGTCCCGAGCAGCTCGATCGCTTTGAGCACGTCGTTGTGCGGCATCGTGCCGACGGTCAATTGAAGGAGGTACCGGCTGTTGCCAAACAGTTCATGTGATCGGATAATCTTCTCAGCCACCTCCTCGGGATTGCCCACGAGCAGGCTTCCACGACTCGATCGGTCTGCGTCAAAACGGGCTCGCGTTGTGGGTGGCCATCCGCGCTCCCGGCCGATCCGGGTCATGACCTCCGCGATCGGGCGCTGCAGCTCGTCCGGGTTGCGGAGGATCAATCGACGCAAGTCCGAGTCCGTGAAGATCCCCGCGAGCTTGCCGTCCGTGTCCACGACGAGCAACGCGCCCGGGCGGCGGACCACCTGCGATGCGTCGCGGAGCGCGTCGGCGACGGTGTCCGTCTCGTGCGCGATAGGAAGGTTCTTGCCCGCAACGAATCGGATCAGCTCGCTGACGGGTTTGAGCAACGACCCGAGGGTTCCTCCGGGGTGTCGGGCGTGGAAGTCTTCGTTGGTGAATCGTCTGCGGCGGGCAACCGCGAGTGCGAGGGCGTCGCCGATCGCGAGGGCACCCGTCGTCGAGCTCGTCGGGGCCATATACGCGCCGTCGCCCGCTTCGTCCGTGACGAGCACCTCAAGCGTCACATCCGCGATGCGCTGGAGGGAGGAGACCTTTCCGTCCTTGGGGCCTCGGGTGATCGCGATGATGGGCAGCTTGTCCTGACGCAGGATCGACGCGAGCGCGACGAGCTCCTGCGTCTCGCCCGAGTGACTCAGGCAGATCGCGAGATCGTTCTTGCGGAAGCGCCCGAGATCGCCGTGCGCGGCTTCGGTCGGGTGGACGGCATGGCTGGTAATGCCCAGCGACGCCATCGTCGCGGAGATCTTCGCCCCGATGTGCCCGCTCTTGCCCAGACCGGAGACGAGGACCGTGCCCCCCGCGTCGGCGGTTTTGACGATCAGATCGATCGCCTGGGTGTACCGCTCATCCACCCCCGCCGCGATCGCGTTGATCGCATCGGACTCGTGCGCGAGGACGCGCTGGATGAACTGGAGTTCGTCGTTGCCGGATTTCGGGTTGGAGATCGACACCTCGATCGGCTCCCTTCGCGTGCGTGTGGGCATAAGGGAAGGGTATGCAATGCGATCGGATCAGGCGTTCGTCACCACCTTCTTGCCCTGACAGCACGGGCACGGGATCGGGTGCCCGGTGCTCGGCTGGAGCGAGGGGACGGCGTTGAACCCGAGCGTGCGGACCGCGACGGTCATCGGGCAGGGCACATGCCCGCGCCCGAAGCACTCGGGGCAGGTCTTGAGCTCGATGTCGCCGACGAGTCGGAGGAATGGGGCTTGGGTGTCCATGCAGGAGTTATCGGCCACATCCAGACCCGACCTGAATCGAATCAGAAATGAAAAACAGCCGGGTCGAAACCCGGCTGCCTGTGGTGATTTCACTGAGAACTTCGTCAAAGATCGATTAGCGACGGCGACGCGTTGCGGCAAGCCCGCCCAGACCGACGAGCGCGAGTGCGCCCGGCGCGGGGG
>JAUIJQ010000250.1 GCA_030431165.1 Rhodothermia bacterium
TTGGGCGCGACCGCGGTCCGTTTGAGTTGCGGTTTGTTGGTATTGCGCCCGACTTCACATCCGGTTGTGTTCTGGCGTGGGATCGGGGCGGCCAAGCGGGCTTTTCGCTTGATGCTGCCGCACTGGATCATACGATCGAGGCGTACGGCTACCGGTTGCAGGCGAACGATCGGGCTGGTCATCTGGACGTGGAGGCGGCGCGTGCACTTGGTGTTGATGGGCACGAGGCATTTCGCGCGTTGAAGTCGGGGACCGCTGTCCGCGTCGGCTCAGGTGAGCTTGTCCAACCCGAGCAGGTTGTGTCGCCCTCAACGCCGGGGCCCTCGATTGCATACGTGTCAGATTCCCGTCCGTGTGTTGGGGCGGTGCATGTCAGTCGCGACGTTGATCTGTTGTACCACGAAGCGACGTTTATGGAGCGTGAGCGCGAGCGCGCACGGCGTACGGGACACTCCACGGCACTCCAGGCGGCGCAGATCGCTGCTGAGGCGTCAGCAGGCAAACTCGTGCTGGGGCATTTTTCCGCGCGCTACCCTGATGCGTCGGTGCTTGCCGACGAAGCCCGTACCGTGTTTGATGCATCGCATGCCGCCGAGGAGCTCCATCGCTATTATCTTGTCGACCCTTAAAAGCCAGGCCGCAACGCGCGTATCGGTAGCGCGAGCCTGAGACACGTGAGCCCGAGTTAATTGGCCAAGGAACGCAAAGAGCAGAAGACGGACGAACGCGAGCCCGGTGACGCCGGGCGCGCAGGGTCGATCGAAGCAGGCAGTCGAGGGGAGGCACCCGCTCGTCAGGGGGCATCTGGCGGCGGAAAGGGCCAGAAAGACGCGGCAAAGGGTCTCGACGCTCGACTGCTGTGGCGCATCATCTTCTACCTGGCGCCCTACAAACTCTGGGTGGCGATCGCGTTTGTGACGGTGATCACGGCGGCGTTCCTCGGTCCGCTGGTTCCGAAGCTGGTGCAGGTTGCGATTGACCGGTACGTGGTGCCCGGTGACCTCGACGGGCTAAATGGGCACATCGTCATTCTGATTCTTGTGCTCACCGGCGAAGCGTTGCTGTCGTTTTTTAATGCCTACCTGACGCAGTGGATCGGGCAGCAGGCGATATACGACCTTCGCACGAAGGTCTTTGATCACATCCTGCGGCAGCCGCTGTCGTTCTTCAACAAGACGCCGATTGGCCGCTTGATCACGCGTGTGACAAGTGATGTTGAATCGTTGAGCAATGTCTTGTCGGCGGGCGTTGTCACCATTCTCGGTGACATGTTCAAGCTGATCTTCATCGCGTACTTCATGTTCTCGTTGAACTGGGTACTTGCGCTGGTGACGCTTGCGGTGCTGCCGATCATGATCCGGGTCACGTTCTGGTTCAGGGCGGTTGTGCGCGATCAGTACCGCGAGACGCGGAAACAGGTGGCGCGGCTCAACGCCTTCCTGCAGGAGCACGTCACGGGGATGAGTATCGTGCAGCTCTTTGGTCGTGAACGCGAAGAGGCTGATCGTTTCAGCAAGATCAACGACGATCACCGCGTGGCACAGATAAAGACAATATTCTACTTCGCTTTGTTCTGGCCGGCCATTGACTTAATCGCATCTACGGCGCTTGGTCTCGTGATCTGGGTTGGCGGATTGCGGGCGCTCGGCGGCACGCTCACGCTAGGCGTGCTCGTGGCGTTTATTCAGTACGCGCGTCAGTTTTTTGATCCGATCCGCAATTTGTCGGATCAATACAACACCTTGCAGAGCGCGATGGCCGGCGCCGAGCGGATCTTCGATCTGCTCGATGACGACCAGGCCTTGACAGTTGCTGAGTCGCCAAAGCCGCTGGCGCGGCTTTCGGGGCGGATTGAGTTTGACCATGTCTGGTTCTCGTACGCCGCACCGGCCGGGTATGACGCGGAGGCCGATCCCGACGGCGTTGAGTGGGTACTTCGCGACGTATCGTTTGTGGTCGAGCCGGGCCAGACCGTTGCCGTCGTAGGCGCGACGGGCGCGGGCAAGACAACCATCATCAGCTTGCTTCTCAGGTTCTACGACATCCAGCGCGGGTCAATCCGCGTGGACGGTGTTGACATTCGCGAGTTGGACCTGAGTCAGCTCCGGCGCCACATCGGATTGGTGCTGCAGGATGTGTTCCTCTTTTCCGGATCGGTGCACCGGAACGTCACGCTCGAGAACGACGAAATCAGTTCAGAGACCGTCCAGGCGGCCGCGCGCGCAATCGGTGCTGATCGGTTTATCGACCGCCTGCCCGAAGGATATGACCAGGAAGTTCGCGAGCGCGGACTCAGCCTGTCGCACGGTCAGCGGCAAATGTTGTCATTTGTTCGCGCGCTCGTCTATGACCCCGAGATCCTTGTGCTTGACGAGGCAACCTCCAGTGTCGATACAGAGACCGAAGAGGCGATTCAGACGGCGCTTGAGACGTTGATGAAGGGCCGAACCTCGATGGTTATTGCCCACCGGCTGTCGACAATCAAGCACGCCGATGTGATCCTCGTTATGCACCGTGGTCAGATCCGCGAGCAGGGGCGTCACGACGAATTGCTCGCCCTGGACGGGCTATACCGGCGGCTTTACGACCTGCAATACCGCGATCAGGAAGCGATGTCTTCCTAGGCAGGTCTTCCTGGGCAGCGGGTTTTGCGTGAGCGTCCAGGCGTCTCCACCAGGACGCGCGAGTTTATAAATACGTGATGTAACAGATGGTCTCTGACGGAGACCAATCACTGCCGCCGACGTAGGAACCACCTCACCAGTAGATGACCATGAGTTATTACAAAGACGATCAGTTGCCGCGTTTCGGGGAGATCTCCGAGGGGAGCCCGAAACTGGGTGAAGCCTTTTTCAGCTACTACGGGAAGGTGTTCGAAGACGGCGCCCTGTCAGCCCGGGAAAAGTCGTTGATTGCGCTGGCGGTTGCGCACGCGGTGCAATGCCCTTATTGCATCGATGCCTACACAAGCGATAGCCTCGAAAAGGGCGCTGACCTTGAGCAGATGACAGAAGCTGTTCACGTGGCGGTTGCGATCCGAGGGGGTGCTTCACTTGTACACGGAATGCAGATGCTGGATCAGACTCGTCGCATGACGATGTAGGCGCGGCGGGCGCTAGTAATGGCCCGCGGGTGATCTTGAGTTGCTCTGCAGTTGGTCTGCAGTTAGGTCTGGAGTTGAGCTGAAGGTAAGCTGGATACGATCTTGATATGATTGAGCTTGATGTATTGGCAGGGGGAGACGGTGCTACGGCGGCCGTGGATGGGCCGCGGCGCACGACGAGTATGCGCTCGCGTCGTGTTCCATTGACCGAGCCTGCTGAGCAGTTCAGGTTGCTCGCCGAGGTGCCCGTTGGCAGTGGCCCGAGCGGTACCGGAGAGTTCATGAGGGACGTGCACGCCTCGGGCTGGTCTGATTTGCGTCCGGACAAGCTGGAGATCTTTCAGATCAACCTCGGCAAGCTGTGCAACATGACGTGCATGCATTGTCATGTTGACTCCGGCCCCGACCGCACGGAGGAGGTCATGGACCGCGCGACCGTTGATGCGTGTCTGCGGGCGTTGGAGGCTTCGGGTGCGCACACCGTAGATCTTACGGGAGGCGCTCCCGAATTAAATCCGAACTTCGAGTACCTCGTCGATGCCTGTGTATCGATGGGCAAGCAGGTACTGGATCGGTGCAACCTGACCATCTTGACGGTGCCGCGGTTTGCGCACCTGCCGGAATTCTTCGCGGAACGTGGTGTCGAGGTAGTATGCTCACTACCGCACTATCGGAAGCTTGGCACCGACGCGCAGCGGGGCGAGGGTACGTACGCGAAGTCTCTGAAGGCACTGCGCGCGCTGAATGATGCAGGCTACGGTGCCGGGGACCCAAAGCGCCAACTAACACTGGTTACAAACCCTGTAGGTGCGTTCCTGGCGGGGAGCCAGAGCTCGCTTGAACTCGAATGGAAGGCCGCACTCGCGCAGAATCACGACGTCTACTTTGATCGCCTGCTGGCGCTCAACAACATGCCGATGTCGCGCTACCTGGAGTGGCTCGAGCAACGCGGTAGTACGGAGGCCTACTTGAACCGACTGGTTTCCGCCTTTAATCCGGCCACCATCAGCGGACTCATGTGTCGCAACACACTGTCGGTAGATTGGCGCGGGTTTCTTTACGACTGCGACTTCAACCAGCAGCTCGATATGGTGTTATCGGATGATCGCGGCGAGCCACGGCACGTGTCATCATTCAGCCTCGACGCCTGGCGCAACCACGACATCATGACGAACCGACACTGCTACGGGTGCACGGCAGGCGCCGGTAGCGGGTGCGGCGGTGCAATTACCTAGCCGGCTTCGTCGGCAAACCCGATCCTAGTACAGCACCATGTCGAACATTCGGCGGTGTTTGCGGGTCACGGGGTGCTCCGGTCCCAGCAGGGTAAATACCGCGACGCCGAGTTTGCGCGGATGATCGTCGTCGTAGTATCGATCAATCGTCAACACCTGAATCAACGTCGCCATCGCCTCGTCAAATTCTCCCGCTGAGAGCTTCGACAGTGTCGTCCTGAACAGTTCTTTGCCGGCACCCTCGGGTAGTGCGCTGGAAGACAGCGAGTTGGCTACCTGGCTAACGGATTCTGCGAGCTGACTCAAGCCGGGATCCGCAATGTCGAGTTCCGCGAGCGCACGGGTTGCGGCATCCGGGTCGTCCCAGACGCTGATCGCTGCAATCAGCACGCGGGCTTCGACGTGCTCCGGGTCACCAGCAAGTATTTCGTCGAGAATCTTGCGGGCACCGCCGTGATCGCCGGCGATGAACAGTTCCCTGGCGTCGCTGAATCGAGCCTGTGATTCTGACGGAATGGCTTCGTCCAGCCACGCCCGAAAGGCGTG
Organism: Rhodothermia bacterium; assembly: GCA_030431165.1. Taxonomy (GTDB): domain Bacteria; phylum Bacteroidota; class Rhodothermia; order Rhodothermales; family JABDKH01; genus JANQRN01. Next base: position 4,885 of record JAUIJQ010000250.1, read on the forward strand.
CTCGGGAAGCGCGCCGGTGAACTCGTTTGCCACGGTGCCGTTGACAAACAGCTTCACCGCAGGAATGCCCCTGATCCCGTACTGCATGGACAGGTCTGGGTGTTCGTCGGTGTTGATTTTTACCAACGCGAAGCGGTCGGGCTGTTCAGCGGCCACCTTCTCGAGCGTCGGTCCGAGTACCCGGCAGGGCCCACACCATGGTGCCCAGAAATCGACAAGAACCGGCGTGGAACGGCTCTTATCCAAGACATCTTCTTTGAAAGAGCGCATCTCAGTGGCCATCGTAGCGTAGCTTTCGTTTCACAAAAAAGTGCGGCTCTGTTTTGGAACCGTACCTATTGGTTTCGGTCGTCGCCCGGCTGTTACGTTGCGGATCGCGCGTGGATCGCGATTGCATTTGGATTGTTTATGAAGCCCCCGCGGGACCTTCCCGACCCGTCAACAGTGACCCCTCGACAGTGATCTCTCGACAGTGATCTCTCGACAGCGGCCTTGCCCAGAGCGGCGATGTGACCAATAGAACTGATCCCGACTTCCGACCTGACCAACGCGCAATGAAGAATCGCAAAGAAGCTGA
>JAUIJQ010000251.1 GCA_030431165.1 Rhodothermia bacterium
CGTCGAGGTTGGTTCCAATGTATCGGATTTCCGCGCGGGCGACGTTGTCAGTGGCGAAGGCCACGTTGTATGCGGGCGCTGCCGGAACTGCCTTGCCGGACGCCGGCACCTGTGTGCGCATACCAGCGGGATAGGCGTCAACCGACCCGGCGCGTTTGCCGAGTACATTGCCCTGCCCATGACAAACGTCTGGCACCACCACGCAGACATTGACCGCGACATCGCGTCGATCTTTGATCCGTTTGGCAATGCCGTTCACACCGCGCTCAAGTTTCCCGTGCTCGGCGAAGACGTCCTGGTGACCGGTGCCGGACCGATCGGCTGTATGTCGGCCGCGGTCGCCAAGCATGCCGGCGCACGATTCGTCGTTGTCACCGACGTAAATCCATGGCGCCTCGACCTCGCTGCAAGAATGGGGGCAACGCGCGTTGTCGATGTAACAAAAGAAAAGCTTCCCGACGTACAGCGCGAGCTCGGCATGACGGAAGGTTTCGACGTTGGCTTCGAAATGTCAGGCAACCCGAGCGCGTTTCGCGACATGCTGGACAACATGGCGCATGGCGGGCGCATCGCCATGCTCGGCATTCCATCCGAAGAAATGGCGATCGACTGGAATACCGTGGTCTTCAACATGCTCACAATCCGCGGTATTTACGGTCGCGAGATGTACGAGACGTGGTATCAGATGAAGGTCCTGCTGCAAAGTGGACTCGACATTTCTCCGGTCATCACGCACCGTATGCATTACACTGATTTTGAGGATGGCTTCCAGGCCATGTTATCCGGAAAATCCGGCAAGGTCATTCTGAACTGGGCCTAGCACCCGCGGTCGGCCGGGCTCCTCCGCGCAAGCGCACACTGCGCACACGCACCTGCACACTGCACCCGCACACTGCACACTAGCATATCCGAACATTCGAATCATGGACCAGGGTTTTCTCGATCATCTCAGTGGCGTCGTTGACGAAATCCGGGATGCCGGACTTTACAAGCAGGAGCGGATTATCACCACGCCGCAAGACGCTCACATCCGTGTTGCGGGCGGCGCCGAGGTCCTGAACATGTGCGCGAACAATTACCTGGGGTTGGCCGAGCATCCCGAAGTGGCCAAGGCCGCGCACGAAGGGCTTGACAACTGGGGCTACGGACTCAGCTCGGTTCGCTTTATCTGCGGAACGCAGGCCATTCACCGCGAGCTGGAAGAACGACTCAGCGAGTTCCTCGGTACCGAAGACACCATCCTCTACCCATCTTGCTTCGACGCAAACGGCGGATTATTCGAGACCATTCTGACCGCTGACGATGCTGTCATTTCGGATGAGTTGAATCACGCGTCGATCATTGACGGCATCCGGTTGTGCAAGGCCCAGCGTTTTCGCTACAAGAACAACGACATGGATGACCTGGAAGAGAAGCTGAAAGCGGCCGGGTCAGCGCGGCATCGTCTGATCGCAACAGACGGCGTCTTTTCAATGGACGGATACATCGCGAACCTGCCGGGTGTGTGTGAGCTCGCCGACAAGTACGACGCCCTTGTCATGATTGACGATTGTCACTCCGCCGGATTTATGGGCCCGCGCGGGCGCGGCACGCATGAGTACCACGACGTGATGGGGCGCGTTGACATCATCACCGGCACGCTTGGCAAGGCGCTTGGCGGGGCAAGCGGCGGATACACCAGTGGCCGCAAAGAGGTGGTGGAGTTGCTTCGTCAGCGCTCACGCCCCTATCTGTTTTCGAACTCGGTTGCTCCTCCAATTGTGTCGGCCTCGATTCGGGCCCTCGAGCTACTGACTGAGTCGACCGAGCTTCGGGATCGACTCGAGCAGAACACACGCTACTTCCGTGGCGCAATGTCAGAGCTCGGCTTTGACATCCTTCCGGGCGACCACCCCATCGTTCCAATCATGTTGGGTGATGCCGTGCTCGCAACGCGCCTTGCTGACAAGATGCTTGAGAAAGGAGTGTACGTGATCGGATTTTCGTATCCGGTTGTTCCAAAAGGCAAAGCGCGGATCCGCACGCAGATCTCGGCCGCGCATTCGATGGAAGACCTCCGGTTCGCGGTTGAGAAGTTTGGCGAAGCAAAGGCTGAACTGGGCATCTAGGCGCTGAGCAGCATCGACCCGCGCCTGCACGCGGCCACATCTTTTGCGCCATTCCCCCGAGGCACCCAGAAGTGCCCCAACTTTGTGCTAATTTTTTAGCATTCGAGCGTAACAACCCCGCAGGGCGTCCCGTAGGGCCTTAACAACCCGACCAACTCCGGGCGCGCGGTAAACCATTCCCGCCTGTCGCGTGTCTCCCAGGTAGCGTCGGTACACGTACCACCCTCGACCCTCCTGCCGTGTTTGACACCGCTACCGCACCGGGCCTCAGAGCTATCCCAATTTCAGCAACCAGCATGGTGGTTGCGCTCGTCGCGTGCCTGTTCCTTCAGCCTACCTCCTCAAGAAAGCTACTGGCGCAGGCACGCGACACCGGTTCAAAGGTCGCCGCAGTGCAGTCCGACCAGGACAAACAAGGCCGCATCAACAGGACCGTCGGCGCCTTGACTGTTGAGGCAGTACGCGTGTCGGGCGCGATGACTGTCGACGGCGTTCGCGCAGAAGATGACTGGTCGAGGGCGACGACGGTCTCTGGCTTTACGCAGCGTGACCCGGACGAATATGCCGCTCCGACCGAGCAAACCGAGGTACGCGTCGCTTATGATGACGCGGCGCTGTACGTCTACGCGCGTATGTACGACAGCTCGCCCGACTCAATCGTAGCACGGCTCGGGCGTCGCGACGCAAACCTGGAATCCGACGAGTTTGTCATCTTCCTTGACCCGTACCGCGACTTGAAGACCGGCTACTACTTCGGTGTAAACGCAGCGGGTACACTGTACGACGGCGTGCTGATGAATGACGACTGGGACGACGATTCGTGGGACGGTGTCTGGACGGCCAAGACGAGCATCGACGACGAAGGTTGGACTGCCGAATTTCGGATACCCCTGTCCCAGCTCAGGTTCTACGCCGCTGACGAACATGTCTGGGGTATCAACTTCCGGCGATCGATTGCCCGTAGAAATGAGCGTGACTATCTCGTCTTTACGCCGCGTAGCGAAAGCGGATTTGTCTCTCGATTCCCCGCCCTCACCGGGCTGAACAACATCCAGCCTCGACGCCAGGTCGAGATTCTCCCCTACGCCACAACGAGGGCTGAATTTGTCGAGGGTGCTGATGGTGACCCGTTTAATGACGGCTCGCGCGTTACGCCGGATTTCGGGGCCGACATGAAGGTTGGCCTTACGAGCAATCTGACACTTAACGGCACCGTCAACCCGGACTTCGGTCAGGTTGAAGTTGACCCCGCCGTTGTAAACCTCTCAGATTTCGAAACCTTCTTCCCGGAGAAGCGCCCCTTTTTCATCGAAGGGGCGAATGTCTTTTCAGGATTTGGTCGCGGCGGCGCCAACAACAACTGGGGGTTCAACTTCGGCAACCCGCAGATCTTTTACAGCCGCCGCATCGGCAGAGCACCCCAGGGCTCATTGCCGGATAATGACTTTGCACGCGTCGCTGACGGCGCGCGCATACTGGGCGCCGCCAAGGTCACGGGCCGCGTGGGGGACGGCTGGAACGTCGGCATGATACAGTCGGTTACCGGCCGCTCGCGAGCCGAGATCGATCTGGGCGGCGTCCGATCAAAAGCAGAGGTTGAGCCGCTCGCCTACTACGGTGTCTACCGCGGTCAGCGCGAGTTGAACGGCGGTCGCCAGGCGATCGGTTTCCTCTCCACCGCTACGGCGCGCAATTTTACGGATGACCGGCTCAGGTCACAGATCAATTCGTCGGCACTGGTATTTGCGGCTGACGGGTACACGTTCATCGGGGCCGAGCGAAAGTACGTGCTTACCGGATACGTCGGTGGATCGCGCGTAAACGGATCGTCTGAGCGCATCACCTCACTGCAACAGAGCTCGCTGCACTACTTCGGTCGCCCCGATGCAGACCACTTGTCCGTTGATTCGAGCGCGACGTCGATGCAGGGTACATCCGCACGCTTTGCGCTCAACAAGCAGAACGGTCGTGTTCAATTCAATGCGGCGCTTGGCTATATCAGCCCGGGTTTTGACATCAACGACCTCGGGTTCATGTTTCGCACCGACATCGTAAACGGTCACATGGTGATCGGCTACTCGTGGCCCGACCCCGGCTCGTGGTACCGCAGCCGCGTGTCGTTCCTGTCACTCTTCAACTCGATGGACTTTGACGGCAACACGACATGGCGTGGCGTCTGGACGGGTAACAGTATCGAGTTCCTGAACTACCACGAGCTGTGGTTCAACGCGGCCTACAACCCCGAAGCCGTAAACACGCGCCTTACGCGCGGCGGACCGACCACACTGAACCAACCCGGCATCGAATTCGGCGTTGAGTACGACACCGACCCGCGCAAGCGCTTTGTGTTTGAAGTCGGCGGATACACCTACAAGCAAAAGGACTCGCAGAACGGAGAAGTCTACACCGAGGTTGTCTGGCAGCCCGCTACAAACGTGTCACTCGCAGTTCAGCCGCGCCTCTACTTCAACAACGAGTTTGCGCAGTACGTGGACACGGTGGATGACGAACTGGCTACCTCAACGTTTGGACGACGCTACGTTTTTGCGAATCTCGAACAACGCACAGTGTCAGCCAGCATCCGACTGAACTGGACGTTTACACCGGCGCTGAGCCTGCAGGTGTTTGCCCAGCCTCTGATATCGTCGGGCGACTACTTTTCATTCAAAGAACTGAGTGCACCGCGCACGTACGACTTTCTCCACTATGGCGAGGACGGCGGATCGACGTTTGATGAGGAAGCGCTTATCGCTGATCCAGACGGCGTTGGTCCGGCGGCGCCGATCGAACTCAGTGACCCGGATTTCAACTTCCGCTCGCTGCGCGGCACCGCGGTGGCACGCTGGGAGTTCCGGCCGGGCTCAACACTCTACCTCGTCTGGACACAGAGCCGCGCTGACTCGCGCGAGTTTGGCGACCTGCGCTTTCGGGAGTCGGTATCCGATCTTCTGGGTGCCGGTGCCGACAACATCTTCATGCTGAAGTTCACGTACTGGCTGTCGCGCTAAATTCAGCGTCGGCGAAGAACCTCAATCTCCCGGTAGGCAGACTACTCAGCGCGACCCCTCACCCTGTCGCCGTCTGACAGTTCAGATGCCGGATGCACCACAACCTGGTCTCCTTCCTGCAAGCCGGATACTACCTGAACCGTGAGGCCACTTCGTTCGCCGATCTGGATAGTCCGCTCAACGGCTCTGCCTGCTTCGACAACGAACGTCGCCCAGCCTGCGCCCTTGCGGAATACCGCACTCGTCGGGACCCGTAATGCGTCATCCGACTCCCACACGATGAACTGCGCCACGATTCGATAACCGTGCCCGAGTCGGCGCGTTGCATCCTGCGCGGAT
>JAUIJQ010000252.1 GCA_030431165.1 Rhodothermia bacterium
GCAGGAAGACACGCACTACAAGCAGCGCTGGAACGCACAAGTGCTCTCACCAGAGTTCGCATACCTGTATCTGCGCTACTTCCATGGGCGCAACACCTGGGAACGCGATCATTTTATCCGACGAGCTCGTAATTCGCCCCGTGCCTGGGTAGCCTGGGTCTGGTGGAAACACGTCATTGGCGATGTGCGGCGGCATCATCGGTTTCGACTCGACAGGCGTACCCGGAATGCGTTCGAATCGTATCTGGATGTGTCCCGAAAGCTCGGGCTCTTCAACCACGATTCGCTGTCGCCCTCATCCGACTGAGCCGGGTACTCGCCGCCTGTTGATGGCCCAATCAATCAGGGCCGCCCACGGCAACCCGAGCAGCACGAGCTCTACCATGGACAACATGAATATGATGTCCATGACCAGGTAGATGCCAATGTGCAGACCCAGAACGAGCATCATCACGACGTAGCGCGGCTTCCTGAACCACACAAGCGGTGCGGCAAATTCTGTGAGGATGCCAAAAGTCAGAAAGAGTGTCGCCACCGTGTGCGACGAAAGTGCCAGTTCCTGTATGGGATTTAAGACCACGAATCCGTTCCGTGCGATCTCGTCAACGGCTTTTTCGTTGATCCACATCCACAGGTGACGTCCATCCGGCCAACCAAATCCCCTTGCACCGAGCTTTACCCACGCGGCTGATGCGTACGCGAGGCCGAGACTGAAGTACGAGAAGCCAACGGCAAAACGATCAGCGAACACGCGCTCACGGAAGAAGGCGGCGCCCAACGCAAAACCCAGCAACGCCATTCCCGCGAGGTTGGCAGAATGTGGGATTTCCCCCTGTGAAAACCGCGCTGCGTACAGTGTGATGAGTAACAGAAACGCGATCGAATAAGCCCATCGATTGCGAATCAGAAAACCGAAGACCGCAAACACGGTGAGCGCTCCGGCCAGCGTGGGGGCCCTCTTGGGCCCGAAGAGGAACGAAATGTCTATGTAACGGGCAATACCAAGCGGCAGAACAACATCCGCGAGCCGCGTTGTGTAGAGCGCCCATGTCCACGCGAGGTAAATGGCCGAACACACAGCGAAGAGTTCGACAGCGCGTCTGAAAATTTGCTGTCCTGTCGAATCGGGACGAGCAAATCCGAAGAGGTTGTCTGTGAGCGACCAGTTCACGGCGTAAACTCCGGCGAAAGAATATTGCCGACAGCGCCCACCGCCACGACCGGGGTCGCTACAACGGCAACAGAATCGCCGAGCAGGGATCCAGACACGCGGAACGCGAGAAGGGAACGGCCACCGTGTCCGTCGGGAAAGACCTGCAGTTCGAGTGCTCCAATGCGCTGGGGCGTCCACTCGCGCGTCTTGCCAACAAAATTCGCGAGGTCGATGGGATCTGCGCCAACTGACCTGGCGCCAAAGGGATCGCCCGGAAGATCGTCCAACGTTGTCGGCTGCCAGTCAATTGTGTCGGCCCCCGAAACGTCCCGGATCACGACGCGGTGCCAGGTGTTACCCGCCTGCGAGAACATCGGATAAATGCTGAAAGGCCAGAATTCCCCAAGGTTTACGGCAACCGAAACAACGTAGACCACCATCACGACACTCAGTACCCGAAGAGATCGTTTCGTGGCGCGTGCGACGGAATCTGAATGGGGCGTTGCGCTTTCGCTCATTGCAGGCGTGATTGGGGCGCCGGAGTTTACGGGCACAAACAGGAAAAAGGCACTCGCAAAAATACGCTCCTGATTTGACAGTAACGACGATGTGGATATCCGCCTGGGCGTGACAGATCCAGCCACACATACATCTAACCAGAACGAGGAAACACCCGGCGCGTTTCGTGCGTGGCTCGCGTCAGAGTCGGGACGAACGACAACCAAGGTCGCAAGGGCCGTTGTCTCCAGCCTCGTCGTCGCATTCCTCGCCGTACAGCTCTATCGAATCGGCTGGCGCTCTGTACTCGCAGAGCTGCCACGCGACATCCGATTCTACCTCATTCTGGTACTCCTGTATGTAAATCTTCCGCTTGTTGAAGGCCTCATCTACCGGATGACCCTCAAGCTGCCGTACGCCCGCCTCGTCCCCTCGCTTTTCAAGAAACGGGTTCTGAATCGCGATCTCATTGAGTACGCCGGCGAGGTGTCGTTTTACTCCTGGGCAGCACGGGAGAGCACCCTCTCGCGAAAGCAGGTGTTTCACGTAGTCAAAGACAACGTGATCGCGTCCGCCGGAGCCTCGATCCTGTATGCTGTGACGTTTCTTGCCGGTGCGGTTGCGTTTGGTGCGTTACCGGTACCAGAATCATTCTCATCTTCCGCCCCGAAAGTCGCTGCGGCAATTGGCGTCGCAGTCACGATCGCGGCGATCATATATCGATACCGGCACGCCGTGTTTACGCTGAGTGGGCGGATGCTGCTGGGGATCTCCGGGATTCATTACGCCCGCCTTGCTCTCGTAAGCGCGCTGCAAATATTGCAATGGGCCATCGTATTGCCATCCGTGCCGCTTGCACAGTTGGTGACGATTCACGCACTGCAGGTGGTAACCCACAGGATTCCGTTCCTGCCATCGCGTGAACTCATCTTCGTTGGGGCCTCGATTGAGCTCGCCCGCGTGATGGAAATGTCAATGGCCGAGATGGCCGGCGTTCTCGTTGCGGCTGCGGCGATCGAAAAGGTGATTAACCTGATACTCTACGGCGGCATAACCGCAATGGAAGGCCGGCGACGAGAGGAGTAAATGGAACTCCGTCCCTACCAGAGGCGCCACGTGCCCCGGTGGTACACCCACGTTTCGTTGGTTTTGACACGCTCGGACACCGGCTGCCCGACAACGCCACCAAAGACAACATATCCGACATCAGGAAAAAACACCGCATCGTGCTCGGCCCTTGGACCGGGACCGTCGTGTGTGACGCGAACCCACCGGCCGTCACGCTGAACAAACAGATCGTTTACGCGCCCCTCATCATCGAATCCGCCAAAAAGTGTCAGCCCGTCCTCGTCCGCATCATAGACGAGTGAACTGTGCAAGCGAGCAGGCATCGACGTCGAGTCGCGAGGCGTCCACGTAGCACCATCCCAGCCCCATACGTCTGCGTGTGTCATGGTCCCGTAGCCGCCGGCGACAACTACCTGCTGCGACGAGTCGTCGAACGCTACCATGTGTGCGCCACGAGGTGACGGAGACTGCGGAGGATTCGCCTCTGACCAGGCCTGGCCATCCCAGGTCCACGTGTCACCAAGCCGCTCTCGTCCGGCGCCGCTTCCTCCAAACAGCACAATCACGTGCCTGCGATCATCATAAGCCATGTGCGCGAGTTGTCGCGGCGGTGGACCGGTAGAGTCAGCCAGCAGCCAGCCTTCACCATCCCATGTCCAGGTCTCGCTGCTGCGCCCGTCGTCGGTGAGGCCTCCATACAGAACGACACGACCCGACGCCGCGTGATACGCGACCTGGGCGTCACTCCGGGCCGACGGACCCGGTACTTCGTGGTGCACCCAGCCATCCGGTGTCCAGGTCCATGTGTCGCTGAGTCGAACAAATGAGGAGTCGGAGCCTCCAAACAGGACCATGTTACCATTGGACCTGTCAAATGCGAGTGCAAATCCGCTTCGGGCGCTTGGCGTTGCCCGATGTTCACGCGGATCCGGTGTTGAGCAGGCCGACGCGACGAGCACGAGCACGAGCACAGCCGGCAGAAGGTTTTTGTAGTTCACAGCGCGAGGGATGTGGTAAAACGATGGGTACGAGTGATTGCCGCGAAAGTGACTCCTGCGTTGCTGGTTGCGGAGAAGGGGCGGCGGAGGCACATCCGCACAGGTACATCCGCACAGGTACGCCCACAAAGGCACACCCGCAAAGGCATTCCCGAAAGTCATTGCCGTTCCACATGATTCTTTGTAAATCGCCAGCAGGGCCGGGGGCCGCAACGAAGGGCGCGGCAGATTGCTCTGTTGCCGGGGTAATGCGCCTGATGTTCAACAGACACAGCAAGACGAATGGCCACGCGCGCAGCACGACAAACAGCAATGCACGCACTTGCCCCAGGAACGGCTGGTGCGACGATTGTTGCCATCTTCTTATCCGTGTTGACGGCGTCTTGCCAGCTCTTCGGTCCGGATACAGGCATCGGCGAGTTTGACGACTACTTCCCCGTGAGACTGGGAGAGTCCGTGCAGGAAGTCACCGATCGTCTTGGCACTCCCGACGAATTGCTGATGGGCGACTGCGCGTGCGGCACTGCGAGGTATCACACCGGGCCTGCCAACGCGACAACGTTCGGATTTGTGGAGACTGACGACGAATTCGTCGTTACTGACGTAGCCGTCGCGAGTCCGTATGCACGCCGTACATCGAGCGGATTGACGGCGGCCAGTAACCGCACTGAGATTCGACGAGTGCTCGGACGACCGTCAGCCGACAGTCTTTCTATTGCCTACGCAGGCCTTAAAGGCGACGTAACCGTCGTGACGACCGTCAGCGGCGCGGATCTTTACGTACGGGAAGAGACGGCGCTCGCAATCACGTACAAGGAATCGGGAGCTGTCGAACGCATCCGGCAGATTGCGCTGACAACGCCCGGTCGTTGAGGCAAGCGTATTACTTGTTGCCCTCCACCACAAGGAGCAGCCGGATTCCCGCTACCGGTTTCGCGGGATTCACGTTCCCATACACGTCGAAGCCAATGCCGACTTCTTTGATTGGCGTAAAGACAAACTCTGCGCTGCCGACCAGTCCCACCGTGGTGAAGCGCGAGAGGTCGTGCGACCGAAACGACGATCGCTGCTTTCCCCACACGGCGGCCGGACCACCCGAGAGGGAGACTCGAGACCAGCGGGAAACAAGGGAGAAGCCGCGAGCGACATTCACGGCGGCTACTGAGGGAACCTCCCCGCCGAGGCTGATATCAGACACACCGGAAAAGCCAACTTGCCACACGTTTTCGCGTCCGATATTTGCACTTGCCACCACACTGATGTCATGTGGGAAGCCCCGACCGATACCGAGTGAGAGCCATCCGCCATCGCGATCGGGCGATGCCGGTCCGGGAGTCTGAGCGACGCTTGTTGCTGCGGGAATCGTGAGCGCAAGCAAGAGCAGCAAGTACTTTTTCATGGTTTTGCAGAAAGCTGGCGAAAGGCAGCACGCAACAGGAAGAAGATCGACGCACCAAGGACCAGGAGGACAACTGCGACGAGGGCAATAAACGCGACAAGTGGAAACGGGTCGCCCGATTCCTGCCAGGACCGACCGACGATAGCAACGCCACGTGAAACCACCACCCCCAGGAGCCCGCTGGCCAGGAAGTACGCTAAGGCTTTGACGATTCGGGACCCGCGTGCGGTCTGTATATCAGAATCGTGCTTTGTCATGATCCATGATCGCCGAATTTCCCGCTGTTTCCAAACCTCGCCACCCCGGCTCCGCACGATTCAACCGCCGATTGA
>JAUIJQ010000253.1 GCA_030431165.1 Rhodothermia bacterium
CAGACCGACCAGCTCAATTCAAGTTTGATCAGGGGCGAGACACCCGAGGCGGAGCAGTTTGAGGACGAGTACCTGCGACTCACGGAGCGTCTGAATGCCGAAAAAGCTTCACGCCTTCGCGCCATCGACGATGAGTACGAGCGCGAATTGCGGCGTCAGAGGCAACTTTCGTATTCACTTTCCATCTTATCACCGGCGGCCGCCTATGGATTCCTGGCATCCGACTTTGCGGGTACTGGAGACCTTGCGTATGAGAACTTTCAGGACGACGTATCTGACTACTATGCACAGCTTCGCTCAGGCCCGTTGATCAAGCTGTCGGCATCGGCCGTGCGGGTCAGAATAGGTGGAAGCAGCTTCTGGATGAGTGGCGACGATGCGCCGGATTGGGACTCGATCAGCGCGTTTAGTCCGTCACCCCCCTCCCTGGTGGAGGCGATCCAGGAGAACGTCTGGGCTGTCGTCTCGCTCGGACTATATCTTCTCTTACCCTTCCTCATTGCCTACGTCTCCTTCATTCGATACGACGTACGCTGATTATCCGGTCCACATAATTGATTCAAATGACCCCGTCCCGTTCGCAACTGCTTCGCACGCTCTTGTTGGCGATGCTCGTCGTCGCCGTGTCGCTCCCTGTAGCGACCACGTCTGTGGCACAGTCTGGCACGTTCTTCAATCAGCGTGACAACGATTATCCGCTGCTTGGTCTGAAGCGCGCCAAAGAGGCCTACGAGGCCGCGCGGGCTGAATACGAGCGCCAGAAAGTGCTGCAGGAACGCAACCTGATATCCGCAAAAGACCTCGAACAGGCCTACCGGAATTTTTCGGATGCCGAGGTCAACTACCAGCAGTCACTACTGACGGTCGTCTTCGAGCAACAGTATGTCGTCGTTTCGCGGGCGGTAAAGTACCAGGCCAGCGGCGGGCGAAAGCGCGTTCGCGTCACGCTGGCGAATGCGTCGGGGGGATCCGCCGAATTCCAGAAGCTTCTCGGAATCGACGACGAGCTGTTCCGATCGCTGCAGCCCGACCACATCAACAACGTCTTTGTGTCGCTGTTGAACGACGACAATGCGATCATCAGTCAACCGTACGAGCGCAAGGTTGAGCAGCTCGTGGCCGGCGAGCCGGTTGTGCTTGACTTCGGTCTGCTTCAGGACCTTGACGCCGTCACCGTCAGCCTGCTGTATGCGGATGGCAGTCAGCAGAGCCGGAAGATCTTCCTGCAGAAAGACGCGTCCGTCAACATTGCGGCGATCCAGGCGACGCAATTCTCGCAGGAGATCGAGCTGGGCGGCTCAACCGACTACCCGATGACGCTTGAGCTTTTCAGCGGCACGTCCAACACATTCAAGCTGGATGTGGTCAATCTGCCCCGGGAGATCAACAGCTATTTCCTGGATCCATCGTCCAGCAATCGACTCAGCCAGTTTCAGTTTACCGAGGGCGTCAACACACGGGAGGCGGCACTCCGTGTGTTCCTGCCCGAGCGGCCGTCCAGCGCCGTGACCATCGACCAGTCGCTGCCGTTCTACGCCGTCGCGATCCCGCGGGAACGTGTCGACGAAATTGGGGACCTCCGCAGTCGGAACGTCACACAGGAGGACCTGGAAGCACTGAACATCGGCTTTGTGCGCCTCGAGCTCGTACCCCGCGGAGTCGGCGAAATTCTCGTCCGTGCACCGCAGCTTTTCCACTCGATCAAGCCCGACGAGTCGGTCTCTGTGAACATTGAAATTGTCAACGAGGGCTCACGCACGCTGGACAACGTTCGAATTGAAACCGACCTCCCGCTGAACTGGACCGACGAGGTGAATCCGGCGGTGATCGAAGAGTTGGGAATCAACGAGGAGCGCCGGGTGACGCTGAACTTCACGCCCCCGGAAGGTGTCTCGCCGGGGCGCTACGAAATCCGGGTGCGGACTTCCTCGCTGGCCGACAACCAGCCCATCGAGGGTGAAGACAAGACGGTCACGATCCAGGTGGACCAACGCGCCAACGTGCTGGGGACGTTCCTGTTGATACTCGCGATCCTCGGACTCGTTGTCGGCATACTCGTATTCGGCATTCGGCTGTCACGGCGCTAGACGCCCGTGACCACACCACATCAAACGGTTTATTTGACACTGAAGATCAAAGGATGGCTATGGAGACCACAGGAATCGTGACGCCCGAATCGCGTCCGGCTATGCTTGAAGCGGATAAACTGACGAAGCGTTATGAGGATGGGCACCTCGCGCTTGATCACGTGTCTTTTACAGTGCGAGCCGGCGAGGTCTTTGCGATGCTCGGCGGCAACGGGGCCGGCAAGACGACGACGATCAACCTGTTCCTGAACTTCATCGAGCCGACGGAGGGTGAGGCGTGTGTTGACGGCATCGCGACGCACCGGGACCCGCTCGCCGCAAAGAAGAAGCTCGCCTACGTGTCAGAGAACGTGATGCTGTATCCGAACTTCACGGCGATGCAGAACCTCGATTTCTTTGCGCGTCTCGGCGGCAAGTCCAACTACTCCAAAGACGACTACCGACGCGTCCTCCTTCGGGTCGGATTGCAGGAGGAGGCCCATAACCGCCGGCTCAAAGGCTTTTCAAAGGGGATGCGCCAGAAGTGCGGCATTGCGATCGCCATTCTGAAAGATGCGCCCGCGATCCTTCTTGACGAACCAACGTCGGGTCTTGACCCCAAGGCCGCGTACGAGTTCATCGGATTGCTCGAATCACTCCGCGCTGAAGGCAAAGCCATCCTGATGTCAACGCACGACATCTTTCGCGCCAAAGAAGTCGCTGACATCGTGGGCATCATGAATCGGGGCCAGCTCGTAATGCAGCGTAGCAAGCAGGATCTCGAAGGCGAAGACCTCGAAAAGCTGTACGTGGAGTACATGGCCGGATACATGGACGAACCCGCGGAGGTATAAGCCATGTTTCGATTGATTGTCGAAAAGGAGCTTCGCGAGACGATCGGCACGACGAAATTCGCCGTCACGTTTGCCGTGTGTGCGCTGCTGATCCTGCTTGCGTTCTATGTGGGCGGACGGAACTATCAGGTCGGGCAAGCTGAGTACGAGGCGGCCCGCGCTGAGAATCTGAAGCAGATGGAGGGGCTCACCGAGTGGTCCCGGATAGACCACAGGGTTTTCCTTCCACCCCAGCCGTTGGCTGCGCTTGTGTCGGGCGTGTCGAACGACATCGGCCGCACCACAGAGATGCGACGCCAGGGCGAACTGCGTTCGGAGAACAGCCGATTCAACGAAGATCCGATCTTCGCGGTATTCCGGTTTCTTGACCTGGAGTTCCTGTTCGGAATTGTGCTGTCGTTGTTCGCCATCCTGTTTGCGTACGATGCCATAAACGGTGAAAAGGAACGGGGTACGTTGCGGCTTTCGTTCTCCAACTCCGTTCCGCGGGACAAGTACATCCTGGGCAAGCTCGTGGGCGCCTTCCTTGCGCTTGCGATACCGCTGCTGATTCCGATCCTGATTGGATGTCTCATCCTCCCGCTGATGGGCGTCCCGATGGAAAGCGGTACGTGGTTGCGGCTCGCGATGGTGATCCTTGCCGGATACCTCTATCTCGGCGTATTCCTCACCCTGTCGATCTTCGTCTCAGCACTGACCGAGAACTCGGCGTCGTCGTTTCTGATGCTGCTGGTGATCTGGATCGTTGCGGTGCTGATTGTGCCGCGTGCGGCGGTCTTGATTTCAGGCCGCGCCGTCGAGGTGCCTTCGATCGACAAGATCAACTTCGACAAGAGCAAGTTTCAGCGGCAGGCGTGGGAAGAGGACCAGAAAAAGCTCATGACGTGGCAGGAGGAGAACCAGCCTGCTGAAGGTGAGGACACGCAGGAGTGGTTTGGCCGCTTCAGAAAAGAAATGGATGCGTTGGGTGAAGATCGCAATGATCGTATCGCTGAGTTTTCCGCGCGCCTGAACGAAGAGCGGCGAAACCGCGAGGCGGTGCAACAGAAGGTTGCGCTGGGGATCGCCCGCATCTCGCCGACATCCGTCTTTACGCTTGCCACGACCAACCTCGCCGGCACTTCCCTGTCGCTGAAGCAACGCTACCAAGAAGAGGCTGCGCGGTATCAAACGCAGTATGCCGCCTTCCTGACCGAGAAGACCGGAGACAGTCCGAGCGGAATCATCATCCGAATCGGCGAAGAGGAAGAAGAGGAGCCTGACCCCATCGACCCGTACGAGCTGCCCGCCTTCACCTACGAAGGCCCGAGCACCGATGAAACGACGAGCCGTGCTTTGCCTGATCTCGGCTTGCTGGCGCTGTTCAACCTGCTGTTCTTCGCCGGCTCGTTTATCGCCTTCCTGAAGTACGACGTTCGGTGACGTACCGGATTATCCGGAAACCCTTGTAAACAACGTATCGCGACGGCCATGTTTGGAACGCTAGTCGAAAAGGAACTCAAGGCCATCATTCTAAGCCCGAAGTTCGTAGCCACCTTTGGTGTCTGCTCTGTGCTCATTCTCTTGAGCGTCTTTATCGGAATCCAGGAGTACAAGGCTTCTGTAAGCGAGTACGAAACGGCGATTGAGCTTGCGGACGACAACATCCGCACGGCTTCGTCGTGGTGGGCCGTGAGTCCGCGCGTATTCCGCAAGCCGAACCCTATGCAGGTCTTTGCTTCCGGCGTCAACAACGACATCGGGCGTCTTTCCGAGATCAGCACGTGGAACGACGTGAAGCTCCAGCAGTCCAGCTACTCAGACAACACGCTGTTCGCGTTATTCCGATTCATCGACTTCGCGTTTATCGTGCAGGTCGTACTGTCCCTGTTTGCCATTCTGTTTACGTACGATGCGATCAACGGTGAGCGCGAGTCGGGTACGCTCAAGCTTGCCTTTTCCAATGCCGTCCCGCGGGGCACGTTTGTGCTTTCGAAGTTCGTGGGGGCGTGGCTTGGACTCACGATTCCTCTGATGATCCCTGTCCTGCTGGGCGTTATGCTCGTCGTCGTGCTCGGCGTTCCAATGACGAGCGTTGAATGGGCAAAGCTTGGCACGTTGATCGGAACGTCGATTCTGTATTTCAGCTTCTTCATCATGCTTGGCCTGCTGGTGTCATCGCTGACCAAGCGATCTGCCGTTTCGTTTCTTTCGCTCCTCGTGATCTGGGTCGCGATGGTACTGATCGTACCGCGTGCGGCGACAATGGCGGCCGGACAGCTCGTGGAGGTACCAAGTGTTGCCGAAATCGAGAGCCAGAAAGACCGCTACCGAACCGACCGTTGGCAGGCCTTCGGAAAAGAGCGATCTGCAATCTGGACAGAACGTATGGCTGACGCCGAGGGCATGTCCGAAGACGATCGGCGGGACTTCATGGACCGCAATCGCGAACAGTGGGCCCAGGAAGACGACGACATGCGGCAGCAGATGGAGCAGGAGATTGCGGAGAACGAACGCCTGATGAACGAGGATCTGCGCA
>JAUIJQ010000254.1 GCA_030431165.1 Rhodothermia bacterium
CTACCAGTTCACGCAGGAACTCATTGCGATCGAGCGTGCCACCTGGGCGAACCTGGATGATTCGCTTTGCGAAGTCATCCGGCGAACTCAGTCCGTAGATGGCCGAGACACTCGCAACCACAATGATGTCACGCCGGCCGGACACCAGTGAGCTTGTTGTGCGAAGCCGAAGACGATCAATACGCTCGTTGATGGAAAGGTCTTTCTCGATGTACGTATCCGAGTGGACGATGTACGCTTCGGGCTGGTAGTAGTCGTAGTACGAGATGAAGAACTCGACGGCGTTGTCCGGGAAGAAGCCCGCAAGCTCCGCATATAGCTGTGCCGCAAGCGTCTTGTTGTGGCTAAGTACCAGCGTTGGCCGATTGACGTTGGCGATGACGTGACTGACCGAGAACGTCTTGCCGGTACCGGTTGCCCCGAGGAGCGTCTGGTGCCTGTCACCGCGCTCGAGGCCTTCCAGCAACTCGCTGATGGCGCGCGGCTGATCGCCGGTCGGCTCAAATTCTGCCTGTATCTGGAATGTGTCTTTCACGAGCAATCTGCTGCTGCAATCCGATTGCACAAGCTGAGTGCGCAAGCGGCTCTGGAGTCTACGGATGTACTATCGCTGTCGTCTTCTGAAAGCGAATGCGAAAAGGCAGTTCGCTGGTGCCTATGCCTGGCGCATCCAACGCGCAAGCTCCTTGAACGTTGGCTTCTTGCCATAGCTGAGAATGCCAACGCGGTATATCCTCGACGAAATCCAGATCGCCAGGAGGAACGCGCCAGCCAACAAAATGAGTGACAGCCACACCTCCCACCACGGAACGTTGGTCGCCGCCATCCTGACCACCATCACAATAGGAGAAAAAAGCGGGATCAGAGACATGACCGTCGCGACGAGTCCGTCAGGTGCACTCATGACGTTCACGATCATCACCATGGGAAGAATGAGCGGCATGATGACGATCCACATGAACTGCTGCGCGTCTGCTTCCTGTTCCACCGCTGAGCCGATGGCGGCCATCAGGCTTGAGTACAGCAGGTAGCCGCCGAGGAAGAACAGGATGAAGTAGACGGGGAACATGAGTGGAATATCCGGCATCAGCTCGGCGATCGGATTTACCGGCGCGGCGCCGCCACCTGCAACAGCGCCGTCGGTGGGGAAGGCGCCGTCGGGCAGTACGCCGGCTACAAGCGCGGCTGCCGCCGCCGACAACCCGATGCCGGCACCGATCCAGATGAGCCATTGCGTAAGTCCCATGGCGCCGATGCCGAGCACCTTGCCCATCATCAGGTCAAACGGTTTTGCCGACGAGGCGATTAGTTCGGAGATGCGGCTCGTCTTCTCCTCGATAACGCCGCGCATGACAATTGCACCATAGAGGATCACGCAGAGGTAGATCAGGAACCCCATGAAGTATCCGAACACGGCCAGTACTTGCGTCGAGTCGGCACGTTCGCCTTCATCGGTCAACTGAATCATGCGCACCGGGACACGTTCTTTCATGATCTCCAGTACCGCGGCGGGCGCGCCCGCCCGCAATATGCGGGCCTCGCGAACACCGGCTCTGACCGCATCCGCGATTTGCTCATTCAGGAGAATCCCGCCGCCCCCTCTGGAGTAGTAGCGCGCTTCTCCTGCGCCCGACACGAGGTCGTCGGGCAGGATCAGGTAGCCCTCGAGCTGCCCGCCGTCAACGCGGGATCGAAGCGTGTCAACCGGCGCGGTGGTTTGTTCGATCCGAAAATTATCCGGGAAGCTCAGCAACTCCGCGACCTCGCCCGATTGATCCACAACGGCGATAACACGGGTGCTGTCGTCGCGCGAAAAAATCGCCATGACAATCGGGATGGCGAGGACAAGCAGCATCAGGATAGGTCCGAGCGCCGTTGCGATTATGAACGCTCGACTCCGTACGCGCTGGAGATACTCGCGCTGTGCAATAATGCCTATCTGCGACATGTCAACCTCGCACTCCCTGGTGATGAGCCGCCTGCTTTGCACGGGCCGTGCTCTCGCCAACGACGGAAATAAAAATCTCGTTCAACGGCGGCTCCACAACCTCAAATCGGAATATCTCGTCGACGTGCTGCATCGCGGCATCCAGGACGTGACGCGGTGTCGTCGAGTCCAGCAGTCGGAGCTCAACGGCCTGGTGCGTGCGTGTGACCACGCGAATACGTTCAGCCTGCTCAAGCGAGTCGATGAAGTCGGCCGACCCGGCAAATTCGATCTTGACGGTATCCCGACCAAAGGACTGCTTTATCTCCCTGACGCTTCCGTCCAGAACGATCCTGCCGCTGGCAATCATGCAGATGTCGTCACACAACTGCTCAACCTGCTCCATCCGGTGCGACGCAAACAGTATCGTCTTGCCCTGGTCCTTCAGGTCCAGAATCACCGATTGCAGCAGGTCAGCATTGATCGGGTCGAGGCCGCTGAATGGTTCGTCGAAAATCAGGAGCTCCGGGTCGTGCAGGACAGTTGACACAAATTGGACCTTCTGCTGCATGCCTTTGGACAGTTCGTCCACTCGCTTTGACCACCACTCAGACGCGTCGAAGCGCTCCAGCCACGACTTTGCGGCGCGGGACGCATCTGCCCGCGCCAATCCTTTGAGCCGGCCCAGGTATTCAAGCTGTTCGCCGACCTTCATCCGACGGTATAGTCCGCGTTCTTCGGGCAGGTAGCCCATAACCCGCTGGCTCCAGGGACCAACGTTCTGTCCGTTGAACGTCACGGTACCCTGATCGGGCGTCGTGATGTACGCGATCATCCGGATGGTCGTTGTTTTGCCGGCGCCGTTAGGCCCGAGCAGGCCGAGAATGCGCCCAGGTGATGCGCTGAGCGACACGTCATCGACGGCCAGCGTGTCACGGTACTGCTTCGTAACGCCTGATACGAGAAGCATCTTGATTCGACTCTATTCGAACTGGTTTCTGAACCGCGCGAGTTCTTCTTCGAGGCGGTCAACTCTGTCCCGGAGCTGAGCTACCTCGTCACGCAGCGACATCGGTGGTGTCGGCGTGTTGTTATTCACGTCGTTGCCCACGTGTGCCTCGGATTCGGGCGCCCCACCGGTTTCAACCGGCGGCGCGGCAACAAATGTGTGCACCCATCGCGCCTCTTTTCGACCCGGCTGTACAGGCAGTTCGACGACAAGCGGATCCTCGCGGGAAAGGAGCGCCGAGAGCAGCGACGTTACAGCGTCCAGGTCTTCAAAATGAACCATGCGCTCAGTGCGCGACCTGAGTTCGCCGGCGGTCTGCGGACCGCGCAGCATGAGTACCGCCAGTACTGCCCGCTCCTCACGGTTTACGCGGAGGTGCTCGGCCATCGCGTGCCGATACTTCGCGGCGCGGGAACCGGCGCCCGAGGCACGCCCGACAAGATGCGCCCGCTTTAGTTCAGAAATGGCAGACTCCACTTCGCCGTCGCCGTAGCTGACGACGGGATCGCGGCTTGATTTCTGATTGCACCCGTTTTTCAGGGCGTTCAGTGTCATCGGGTAGTAGTCGGGCGTGGCGAGCTCTTTCTCCATGAGCACGCCGAGAACGCGAATCGACTCCGGGGACAATTGGTCGGGCATGGTGCGGTCGGTCGGGGGCTTTGTGGTACACGTAACCGGGATTCGTGTTGCAGGGAGACGCACGCTATCGACGCCGTTTGCGCGAAAAAACGTATATACTCATCCACGAACCAGATCAGGGGATCATGTCATGCGCAAGTCCGGGCCCCAGGAACGGCTGATCGCTTCATCGTGTCGAGTCATGGTTAGTGCCATGGCCATCATCATTCTGACTTTCGGATTTCCACATGCGGGTTCCGCGCAGGGCCTCACAGAACCGGAGTCGGCCACCAAGCGCACCCGCTGGCACTTTGGGTTTACGTTCGGCCCTGAGATCACGCACGTTGATCTGAAGCTAAAAGACGGCCGGAATCCTGACCTCGATCTGGTCCTCGGATTCCACGCGGGTATCGCAATCGGGGTCGACATCGGACCGTTTACGCTGCGCACGGGACTGAACTTCGTCAATGCGGGCGCCTTGTTTGATGGAACGGGTTTTCTCGCACGTGACGAGTTCGACGTGTCGTTCCTGACGATTCCCGTTGACCTGCGGCTGACGCCGTTCAAGAACAAGTATTTCCGGCCGTACATTTTTGCGGGTCCCGGATTCCGCTACGGGCTGGACCTGGCGGAGCGACCAATCGCCATCCAGAACGACATCCGGCTCCTTGATGCTACGTTTGAGGCCGGCCTTGGTGTGTCAATCCGGATCCCCGGCACGCCGCTCCGCTTCTCTCCGGAGATGCGGTATGTCTCTGACGTCTTCGGGATCTACAGCGGGGAGTTGGAGGCAGATGACGGCGGCCTCGTCGAGACCGCAGAATCCGTCAAGGCAAACGCCGTGCGCGTGGGCCTCCTTCTCGGATTCTGACATCGCCGTCCGCGCTATCCGCCGATCGTCCAGCCGGGTTCGGGTCGGTGCGCTTCGTCCATCAACTGCTCGAGTTCTTCGACAACTGCCGGATGCTCGTCGGCAACGTTGTGCGCTTCGCCGGGATCGTTGTTGAGATCGTACAGCTCGGTTACGCCCTCGAACATCGGCTGGCGCACCGCCTTCCAGTCTCCGCGGCGCACAGCCTGTGCTGATCCGCGCTCGTAGAATTCCCAATACAGGTATTCGTGTTGCCGCTGATCTTCGCTGTTTCCGACCAGCTCCGGAAGCAGACTGACGCCGTCCAACGAATCCGTGACGGGAAGACCGGCAAAGGCTTCAAGCGTCGGAAAGAAATCCGAGAAGTGCCCGACAAAGTCCGATTCGCGGCCGCCGCGTACGACGTCCGGCCCCCATGCGATCATGGGGACGCGAATTCCCCCATCGTACAGTGCGCGTTTTATGCCACGGTGCGGGCCGTTTGAATCAAAGAAATCCGGATCGTTTCCGCCCTCGGCGTGCGGGCCGTTGTCAGATGAGAAGAGTACAATCGTTGGCCGGTCAGGCGCGCTCCGCCGCGCAGCCTTGACGAGGGCGTCAAGTCCTTCGTCCATCCGGGAGATCATCGCTGCAGTGCCCTTCTGCACGTCAGGCCATGTGCTGTCTGCGTAAGCGGCGTATGAAGGCACCTCTTGACCGTGTCGATCAACCAGATGCGCTTCGTTGTTCGCATGTGGGATCGTCAGCGCGAGGTACAGGAAGTATGGGTGATCGCCCGCTTCAGACACGAACTGCACGGCCTCGTCCACGAACATGTCGTGGCTGTACTCGGCCCGGGTGCTTGCCGCGCCTCCGGTAAATCCGCCGTAGGGCCTGTCGGCCCGGACGACCTCGTTGTTCAGCAACACGCGGGATGTGTCGCGCCAGAGGAACTCCGGATAGTAATTGTGCGCGTGGACCTGATTCAGGTATCCGAAGAAATAGTCGAAGCCCTGGTCGTTTGGC
>JAUIJQ010000255.1 GCA_030431165.1 Rhodothermia bacterium
CGCGTCGATGATGCCGTGGCCGATGACGCCGACTCCGGCTTCGGCCAGGTCAGGTACAGTGCGACGGCCCCGACTGTCATGAGCAGCGTTGAGATAACCTCAGCCTGCGTGACCATTGTGCCGAGAATCTCGAATTCATTGTTGACCCGGATCTTCTCAATGAAGAAGCGCTCCAGACCAACAAACACGAGGTACAGCGAGAATAGCCAGCCCGGTTTGTGCGCGTGTTTGCGAAGACGCCAGAGAACGGCGAACAGCAGTAAGGCAGCCGCAAACTCGTACAGTGGCGTGGGATACACCGCCTCAGGCAGAGGCTGATACCCCCCCTGCTCTGTCCACGACAGGATGTTGCGCGGGTACGTTTCTGCCCATAGCCACGTGGGCAGCCAGCCTGGTTTTGCGTCAAGATTGGATACGATCCCCCAGTCACCGTCACCAGCCAGGTGGCACCCGATGCGGCCAATGCCGTACGCCAGGATCAGCGTTGGGGCTACCGCGTCGATAAACCGTCCCAACTCTACCCCGTTGCTGCGCACGTAGTACGCGATGCCGACGCCCGCTACGACGAGTCCGCCGTAGAACGTGAAGCCCCCGGTCGTGAACAGCATTCCGAATGGATCGGCGAAGAAGCGGTCAAGGTTTTCGAGGATATGAAACAGGCGTGCGCCGGCGAACCCGCCGACGACGGCGATGACCGTGACGGCACCCATGAGTGCCGACGGACTCGCCTCCTTATAGGTCGTCTTGCCTTTCTTGCCGGACTCGGCCGGGACGCGCACGCTGCTGATCAAGCCGGCTCCGTGCATCCGATCGAGCTCGCGGGCGGCGATCCATGCCGCGGTCAAGACGGCAACGGCCACCATTGCCCCAAACGAGTAGATCGTAAAGGGCAGGTCAACCCCGAAGAGCCCTTCAAAAAAATCGGTCAGTCTGGGATACATAGCAGTCGTATTTCATCCGCCGAAAGCGACACGTCCCGTTCAGTGCCGTCGGCCATGTTCTTCAACTTCGCGGATCCTGATGCGCGTTCCGTTTCACCTACAACGATGACGTGTTTGGCCCCCACTCGGTTTGCCTCACGCATCTGTGCCTTTACCGATCTCCCCGACAAATCAATCTCACATGAGACACCTGCTGCGCGAAGCTGGTGCGCGAACGACGTGGCCCACGCATCACCTTCGTTGTCGACGAGAACGACAAATATATCAGGCCGCTCATCAGTAACCGGAATCTTTCCAGCCGACTCAAGGGCCAGGAAGAGTCGTTCAATCCCCGCTGCAAAGCCTACAGCCGGTGTCGGGTTCTTCGCTCCGATTTCAGAAGCAAGCAAATCGTACCGTCCGCCGCCGGCGAGTGCACTCTGCGCACTGTCCAGCAGGTCAGACTCAAGTTCAAATGCCGTTTCGGTGTAGTAATCCAGACCGCGGACAAGAAAGGGATCTTCGATATATCGGATTCCGACCCCATCGAGCATCTCGAGGAGGGCGTCGTATCGGTCGCGGCTCTCGGTAGACACAAAGTTGATCAGCGACGGTGCTTCCTCGAGCAGTTCGCGCTCACGCGGGTTCTTCGTATCGAGAATGCGTAGCGGGTTTTCATCGAGGCGGCGCCTGCTCGTTTCAGACAGATCATCCGCAAACGGTCGCAGATAAGACTGCAGCGCCTCCTTGAAAGCAGGCCGTGCGTTTTCGTCCCCGAGTGTATTAACGCGAAGTCTCAGATCATCGATTCCGAGCGCATGATACACGTCGACCATCATGGTGATGACTTCAGCGTCAGCGCGCACTGTGTCAGTGCCGATGTATTCAACCCCGAACTGATGAAACTGACGATACCTCCCCTTCTGCGGACGCTCCGCACGGAAACATGGGCCGATATAGAACAACTTCTGTACGGACCGCTCCTGGTCAAGATGATGCTGCAAGTACGCGCGCATTACTGGCGCAGTTACTTCGGGCCGCAGCACGTAGTGCGTGTCCTCCCGCTCGAAGGCAAACATCTCTTTGCTCACGATGTCAGTGAGCTGGCCGATGCCGCGTGCAATCAATGCTGTCGGCTCAAGAATCGGCGTGCGGATTTCCCGCGCACCGTAACGTCCGAGCACATCAACGACTGTCCGCTCCACGTGCCGCCATGCAGCGGAACCGGCGATAGCACGACCGTCTGCTGATGAAGCGGTTGGCAGGACATCGAATGTGCCCTTTATCGATCTAAAGCTCTCTGCGGCCTGCTTCTTCACGTCGTAAGCGTTTCTTTGGACCTGATTCGACGGGGAGTCAATGTGCGAGGAGTTCAGTTTCCGCATCAGCAAACGCTGCAATCACACCCTCTGCACTTGTTTCGGCGAGTAGTCGCGAGCGGAGGTCCCTGCGCTGGACAAGCCGCGATACGCGACTCAGTATTCGGATGTGCCTCGACATGTCGGCCCTTGGACCGGCAAGCAGAAAAACAAGGCGCACCGGTACGTCGTCGGGTGCCTCAAATCGAGCCGGGTCTTTGGTAACGGCAAACGCAGCGACCGTGGCAGTGACCGCATCGGTACGCGCATGCGGCAGTGCAAAGCCACCGCCAACGCCCGTCGACATTTGAAGCTCACGTTCCTGTACAGCCTTCCTTAGCCGCTCCAGATCAGTGACACGCGGATCATCGCGTAGCAGATCAACGACGCGCCCGATCACGTCCGCACTCGCGCCGCCGGGAGAGTCAACGGCAACACTGGCCAGGGAGAGGAGCGACGATATATTGGTGTCGGTATCCGGCATTACAGGCTGACTTCCAACGACGGATGCCTCGTACAGCGTCATCGCGGTGAAAGTTCTCCCTCCGCGAAAAATGCGATTCGCCGGTGAATTGCCGTCTACACGACGTTAACGATCCTTTTCGAGCCGTTCAATTGCGTGCATCATGTCGGGCGGCGTCGCGGCTGTGTATCGCACCAGCTCCCCGGTATCTGGGTGCACAAACTCCAACTCGCGCGCGTGTAAAGCCTGTCGGGCGAGTACCTCAAACAGGTTGCGGAAAAACGCCCGACGGTTTCGGGTATCGGGACCGTGCTTGATCTCATCGCCGCCGTACGTCGTGTCGCCGAGGACCGGGTGCCCAAGGTGAGCAGCGTGAACGCGGATCTGATGCGTACGACCCGTCTCCAGTCGAAACTCGACGAGCGTCAAGTGCTCCCACCGACGTAGCGTTTTGTAGTGTGTACGTGCTTCCTTACCGCCTTTCTTCACGACCGCCATCTTCTTTCGGTCGCGCGGGCTACGCCCGATCGGCGCATCGATCTCTCCCGATTCAGGCAGATGCCCCCACAGAATCGCTTCGTAGGTGCGATGTATGGTCCGTACTTCAAATTGTCGGGCGAGGAAGACGTGCGCAGCGTCGTCTTTTGCGACAACCATCAGGCCCGACGTGTCTTTGTCCAGGCGATGAACGATGCCAGGTCTGATATGCCCTCGTTCCTCATCGGCGGCCCGGTTGAGCGTCGACAGGCCAAACGGTGTATCGGTGTCACCGTCACCGTCGTCGTCAATGCCGCCCTCCTCCTCGCGAGCGTCGGCCCCGCGATCACTTTCAGAAGCATCAAGCCCCGGGCTCCCGACGTGGTGGAGCAATGCATTGACGAGCGTTCCCGACCGGTGACCGTACGCAGGATGAACAACCATCCCAGCAGCCTTGTTGACTACGATCAGCCGGGAATCCTCGTGCACGATATCGAGCGGGATTGCTTCCGGCTCAACGCGAATCGGCGGCTGCTTCCACACCGTGCATGTGATTACATCGCCGGCGGTCACCGAGTATGATGGCTTCGACTCAACGCGCCCGTTGACACGAACGTGCCCCTCCTTGACGGCTCGCTGCACCTTTGATCGCGTGGCGTTGAGAACAAAGCCCGTGATATACACGTCGAGTCGCCCCCCATCGGTATAACCGCCGGGCACTTCCAGGACAATCTCTGTCTGTACGCGCTCTTCGCTCACGTTGGTAGTAGCCGATCCGGTTACACTGTTGGGACCCTGCAGCGTCGATAACGCCCGCCAGGTAGCTTGAATACTGAGCCTTGAAGCTCCCACCGCAGCAAGACGGCCAGGACCCGGTCAACACTCAGGCCGGTTTCAACGCACAACACGTCAACGTGTTTGACACCGGATCCGAGGCAGTCCCATAATCGACGGTCATCGCCCTCCAGTTGGTTTCCGCGCCCGGAGGCCGCTGATTCCGTTACGCCCGCGCAGCCGGTCGCTTTCAAGACGTCAGCCGGAGACCTTACCAGAAGCGCTTCTCCGCGGTGGATGAGTGCGTTGCACCCGGCGCTGGCAGGGCTGTCAACGCGACCCGGCAATGCAAACACCTCGCGGTTTTCATCGAGGGCCAGCCGCGCAGTAACAAGCGCTCCCCCGGTTGGCCTTGCCTCAATAACGAGCACACCCACTGTTAATCCGGCAATGATCCGATTCCTGCGAGGGAAGTTGCCGGCGTCGGGCTTGGCTCCCATGGGAAACTCAGACAGGACGGCTCCGCGGTCAACGATCGATTCCGCGAGGCGGCGGTTTCGACCAGGGTACACACGATCTAGACCGGACCCGAACACCGCCACAGTCGGCGCACCGGCCTGGAGACACGCCCGATGTACGATCGAGTCTGTCCCGATCGCCAGACCGCTTACTATGCAGAAGGAGGTCGCAAGCTCTGAAACAAACGCGGATGCTGCCCATGTACCGTAGTTCGAAGGTGTACGGGTCCCAACCACCGCAAGACAGGGGTACTCCAGCCACGGTTTCGAGCCACGACACCAGAGATAGACCGGAGGCACGGCTATCTGCCGAAGCAGCTCGGGATATGCCTCGTCCCACAGCGTCACCAGTGCAGCCCCGATGCGCGTCGCGGTCGCAAGCTGCGAATCGGCCTGCAGACCTGGCGAGGTCGCCAGAAGTTTGCGGGTCGTTTCCCGGCCAACCCCCGGCACCTGCCTGATCACATTCTCCGGCAGTGCGAACACCCCCGTGGCTGATCCCGCGTACTCGATGAGTCGGCGCACAAGCGTCGGTCCCAGACCCGACGAGAGCGAAAGCTCAATCAGCGCACGCCGCTCATCTGCATCATCAGAGATACCACTCAGGCGTCTTCGGTTGACGCTGCCTGTATGTGTTGCCAGAGCCGTTCTTTTAATCCGTCAAGTCCGAGTCGCGCGACCGAAGAAATGCCTGTTGCCTCAGGTTCGCCCATGGCGGCTCGTACAGCCGCAAGCGTTTCCTCTCGTTCTTCAGGGGCAACGAGGTCGAGCTTTGTAACAACAACCAGACTCGGTTTTTCGGCGAGCGCCGCATCAAACAATGCCAGCTCGCGGCGAAGGGTCTCGAGCTGCAATCCCGGATCCTCACTATCAACGGGTATCACAAACAGCAACACAGCGTTCCGCTCGATATGCC
>JAUIJQ010000256.1 GCA_030431165.1 Rhodothermia bacterium
TGGCGGTTACCTCGAGGCGCTGGCGACATCTTCCCTGAGCGAAGACCAGCGCAAGCTCTATGCCCGCAAGGCGATAACAAACCTCCAGCGTCTCAACACACTGTTCAACGATCTTATTGAAATTGCACAGCTTGAGTATCGCGAGGACCTGATTCACGCGGCGGATTTCAGCATGACAGAGATGATCGATGACGTCGTCGACATCCTGCGACCAAAGGCGGAAGACAAAGCGCTCACACTGATTGCCGAAAACGACGATCACTTTGTGCACGCCGACCGCAACCGAATCCGGCAGGTCGTGATCAACCTGATTGAAAACGCGATCAACTATTCAGACGAAGGCACGATAACCGTCACGGTCACTCGGGAAAACGGAAAGGTCACCACGACGGTTACGGATACCGGCAAGGGGATGTCTCCCGAGCACCAGGAGCGTGTTTTTGAACGTTTTTACAGGGTGGATCCCGATCGATCCCGTAAGAGCGGTGGCACAGGCCTCGGCCTAAGCATCGTGAAACAGATCGTACAGGCGCACGGCGAGCAGATCTTCGTCGACAGCGAATTGGGCGTCGGAACGCGTTTCTGGTTCGGATTACCCGCTGTGGACGTCCCGCTCGAAGAGGTCGCCTGAGGCCACCGGACGTGGTCGTCGGGGTGATCTGGCCGTCAAACAAAACTCGCGGCTCCGCGTTGAAGGCGCGTCCCGGGTACGAAGTTTTTGTCCGCCCACCTAGCTGATCGACGATGAAGAGAACTCACGCCGCACAATCCGATTCCGACCTCGATACCCTGCCAGTTAACTCACCCGAGTCGACGAAAGCGGCCGCCGCTGATGGTACGGATCGTAAAGATGGCCGGATGGCTAAGCGCGGTGAGGCCTCTTTCAATGGAGACATCAGCGAGACAGCGATTTCTTCGATCGACGGCGACCTGCACGTGGACATGCTGGGCGTCGAAGATTTTGATGCCGACCATCTGCTGCACGTGTACCGCACGATGCTCCTGTCGCGGCGGCTCGACGACAAGATGATGAACCTGCTCAAGCAGGGTAAGG
This sequence comes from Rhodothermia bacterium, assembly GCA_030431165.1. Lineage (GTDB taxonomy): Bacteria > Bacteroidota > Rhodothermia > Rhodothermales > JABDKH01 > JANQRN01. The sequence goes on from JAUIJQ010000256.1 coordinate 1,055, forward strand.
GCTTTTTCCACATCGGGAGCTCCGGGCATGAAGCCGCGCAGGCGGCCGTCGCGATGTTCATGAAGCCCGGGCACGATTGGTTCGCTACGTACTACCGCGACCTCTGCACGGTGCTGTCCCTCGGTGTGACAAGCCGCGAGACACTCCTCTCTCACCTGGCCAAGGCCGACGAACCAAACTCAGGTGGCCGCCAGATGCCTGAGCATTTTGGGTCGCGTGAGAAGAACATCATGACGACGTCGTCGTCGGTTGGCGCCCAGTTTCTGCCGGCGCTCGGGTTTGCCATGTCGGTAATGCGCGGCGACTCAGATGCGATCGCGTACACCGCGTGCGGTGATGGCGCCACGTCGCAGGGCGACTTTCACGAAGCCCTGAATTGGGCGGCACGGCTGCGCGCCCCGATGCTGTTCTTTGTACAGGACAACAAGTACGCGATCTCGGTGCCCTCGTTTGACCAGACGGCAGGCGGAACGGCGTACAAAATCGCAACAGGCTACGACGGACTTTCGCGCCTTCGCGTCGACGGGACCGACTTTTTCGCAACCGCATCAGCGGCCAAAGCTGCCATCAACCACATCCGGGAAGGACGTGGCCCCGTGTGCCTGGTCGCTGACGTTGTTCGCCTGCTCCCGCACTCGTCCTCTGACGACCACGCCAAGTATCGGTCGGCCGAGGAACTGGAACAGGATCGCGAGATCGACCCTATCCTCAGGATGGAGAGGCGCCTGCTGGAAGCGGGCATCCTCGATCCGGACAAGGTCGATGCGATGCGGAAAGAGATAGCGCGCACCGTTGAGGACGACACAAAGTGGGCACTGGCACAGGCTGATCCGGATCCCGCAACGGCAACCCGTCACGTTTACTACGAAGGTCCCTCGACGCTGAAGTATGAGCAGGGAACGCCGTCGGGTGACCCCGTCGTCATGGTTGATGCGATCAACCACGCGCTCATCGAAGAAATGGAGCGCAACGACAAGGTGCTCGTCTACGGCGAAGACGTCGCGGGCGGCAAAGGTGGTGTTTTTACAGCGACCAAGAGCCTGACGAAGCTCTTCGGCGAAGAACGATGCTTCAACTCTCCACTTGCTGAAGCGTCGATCATCGGTACAGCAGTCGGACTTGCGGGCGCCGGCTGGAAGCCCGTTGTCGAGATTCAGTTCGCCGACTATATCTGGCCCGCCATGCAGCAGTTGCGCAACCAGGTGGCCCCGTTCCGGTATCGCTCGAACAACGATTGGAGTTGCCCGATGGTCATCCGCGTTCCGTGCGGCGGCTACATCCACGGCGGACTCTGCCATAGCCAGAACATCGAAGGGCTGTTTGCGCATACACCCGGATTTGTCGTCGCCATGCCCTCAACGGCCGGTGACGCAAAGGCGATGCTCAAGGCTGCGATCCGTGGCGAAGACCCTGTTATCTTCCTGGAGCACAAGGCGCTCTACCGCGCTGCCGCTGCACGCAGCCCTGAACCGGATGTCGACTACCTGCTCCCGTTCGGCAAAGCACGTACGGTACGCGAAGGCACCGACCTGACTATCGTGACGTATGGCATGATGGTTCATAAGTCCAACGCCGTCGCGCGTTCACTCGACAAGGAGGGCGCGTCCGTTGAGATCATCGACATCCGGTCAATGTACCCGCTCGATACCGAGGCGATTCTTGCCTCGGTGACGAAAACAGGTCGGGCACTGGTCGTGTACGAAGATCACGAGTTCGGTGGCTATGGCGCCGAGATCGCCGCCCAGATCGCTGATCTGGCGTTTGATGCGCTCGATGCCCCGGTGCGTCGCCTGGCCGGCACGTTCTCGCCGATTCCGTTTGCGGATCCGCTCGAGCGGGTGGTACTGCCGCAGGACGAGGACATCATGAACGCCGCCCGTGAGGTTCTCGCGTACTGACATGGGCCCTGCGGCCCGTGCATGGACCGTCGTCGTTGCCACCCTGCTCGTGGCTATCAGTGGGGAGTCCATAAGCGTCAACCGCGTCTATGCCCAAGCGTGGACTCGGCCTGCAGGCCATGCTTACGTCAAACTCACGCGAGCGTATGCTGAGGCTGACGAGCGATTTGACCTGACAGGCCGGCGCGTACCCTACAGCAGCAGTGACCCCAACGCGGCGTTTCGGGATGACAGCTACTACCTCTACGCGGAGTATGGTGTGACCGGGCACCTGACGCTCGTCGGACTCGTGCCGTACAAGCAAATCGAGGTTCGAGGCTCCGACGACGACAGGACCGCCGCACGTCCAGGGTCTGTTGAACTGGGCATCCGGTACGCGCTCCAGGAGCACCTGGGATTGACCAACGACAGGCACCGCGTGGCAATATCCGGCAACGTCACGCTGCCGACTGGCTACGTGCGAAATGCGGTGCCCTCAGTTGGATCCGGCGAGACCGCCGTTGACTTTCGACTTGCGTATGGTGCGAGTGCTTACCCGCTACCCGCCTACGCGCAGATCGCAACGGGCTACCGAATTCGCACCAGTATGCACGCCTTGTCACGCACCGTTGATTGCCCTGACGCTGCCGCGACCACCTGTATTCCCGGCACGCTGCCGGAGTTGGACAACGAGTGGCTGCTCCGTGGCGAAGCCGGAGTGACACTCGGGACGTACGTCCTGCTGCAGATGATCGTGCAGGGACAATGGTCGAATAGTCCGCCAGAGTCTGAGTTCAACCCTGACAATCCGGTGGCCACACGCCAGCGGTTCATGCAGGCCGGCGTCGGCGTCGGCGTGTACCCTGTGCCCTGGCTGGGCATCTCCGTGCAGGTCTTCGACAAGCGTAGCGGCAAAAACACGATCGATGCGACCGACTGGTTCTTCGGTATCGAGCTCATCACCGATCGGCGCTAGGCACGTTTCTCGTCGACGCTAGGCCCGATTAACTGCCGCCAGGGCGCGGTCGAGGTCGGCGATGAGATCCGCTTCGTCCTCGATGCCGACAGAGAGGCGAATCAGCGTTTCTTTTAGCCCGGCCTTTAGCCTCTCCTCCTTCGGAACCGACGCATGCGTCATGGAGGCGGGGTGGTCAATCAGGGACTCAACGCCACCCAGACTCTCTGCAAGGCTGAAAACGTTGGTACCAGAAAGAACAGCGAGCGCGTCTTCCATTCTGTCGCCCACGAGTGTGAAAGAAATCATCCCACCAAAGTCGTCCATCTGCCTTGCGGCGATTTCGTGTCCCGGATGGTCGGCCAGTCCGGGGAAATAGACGCGATCAACGCGTGGATGCTCAACAAGGTACTGGGCGACGGCCCGCGCGTTACGGCAGTGGCGCTCCATGCGTACGTGGAGCGTCTTTGTGCCACGCAACAGCAGGAAGCAATCCATCGGTCCGGGTACCCCGCCCGACGTCTTCACCTGGAATCGCAGGTCCTCCACCCACTGTTTGTCGTTGGTGCATATCGCACCGCCAACAACATCCGAATGGCCCCCGATGTACTTGGTTGTTGAGTGCATGACGAGGTCAACGCCAAGGTCAAGCGGCCGCTGCAGAAATGGCGTCGCAAACGTGTTGTCGACAGCAACCTGGGCACCCGCGTCGTGGGCCATCGACGACACGCGCTCAATGTCGATAATCCGAAGCAGCGGGTTTGAGGGTGACTCGAACCAGATCATTCGCGCTGGTTTTTCGAGGGCCTGAGCCAGCGCGTCGAGATCGGTAATGTCGATGATGTCGAACGACACGCCGAACTTCTGGTAGACCTGCTTGAAAAGCCGAAACGAGCCGCCGTACAGATCATTGCTTGCGATGACCCGGTCTCCCGGCTTCATGCACTTCATGACGGCGTCAATCGCGGAAACGCCCGACGCGTAGCACACCGCGTCTGACGCATTCTCCAACGACGCCAGGTTGCCCTCCAACGCCGTGCGCGTGGGATTGGCAACCCGCGCATAGTCATAACCCTTGTTCACATTGGGCGCTGACTGCACGTAGGTCGACGTCTGGAAGATCGGCGTCATGATTGCGCCGGTGCCGGGGTCGGGCTGCTGGCCGGCATGAATGGCGCGGGTGCCAAAGCCGTTCTTGGAGTCAACGTTGCTCATGGATTGTGCTGGATCTGTTGATAACGCTGGGCCAATCTAAGACGAAAAAAGCCCGGACTCCTCGCGGGGCCCGGGCTTCTGTGCCGTGGCACAAAGTACATCGTCAACTACGCCGACTACTCGTCAAATCCTGCGCAGGCCGAGACGCCCTGTGCTTTGTCGAGTTGGTCGGTCTGGACGTACGCGGTGTACAGGGCGACGCACATTCCGGTCACATCGCCGCCTTCATCGAACCCTGCCCCGTTGCCGGTCGTGGCCCCCCCCGTCTCTGCACCGGATGCGCCGGTCGTCACCGAAGCGCCCGCTCCACCG
>JAUIJQ010000257.1 GCA_030431165.1 Rhodothermia bacterium
TGGAAAGTCGATATCGGTGCGACGGGCATCGCCGTACTTGTTCTTGATTTCGGCGAGCTCCTCTTTGATGATCTGCATCCGCAGATCCTCTGAGCCGAGAATTGACTTCAGCCGCTCGATTTCCTGGAGCAGGTCCCGGTACTCATCTTCAACCTTTTGGCGCTCAAGCCCGGTCAGGCGAGCGAGCCGCATGTCGAGGATGGCTTTTGCCTGTATCTCGCTTAGGCTGAAAAGCTGCTTCCCGTCAGTCGGCAGGCCGAGGCGTGTAAGCTGGTCAGTTGTCAGCTTGTCGGGAAAGACGCCGGCCATCAGGTTGGCCCGCGCCGCGTCGGTATCCGGTGAGTGCCGGATAATCGTGATCACCGCGTCGAGGTGATCCAGGGCAATCTTCAGGCCTTCGAGAATGTGGGCACGTTCTTCAGCCTTTCTGAGGTCGTACGTCGTGCGCCGGTGGACGATTTCGTGGCGATGGTCCACGTAGTGGTGGATCGCCTCTTTGAGCGTGAGCGTCTTCGGCCGGCCGTTCACGAGCGCGACGAAGTTCACCCCAAACGTCTGCTGACACTGCGTGTACTTGTACAACTGATTCTGCAGCACAGCAGGCATCGCATCTTTGCGCATCTCAATGACGATGCGCATGCCGTCGCGGTCGCTCTCGTCCCGCAGATCGCTGATGCCCTCGATCTTCTTGTCGCGGGCAAGCACCGCGATCTTTTCGAGCAGCGAACTCTTGTTGACCTGGAACGGGATTTCGTCGATGATGAGCGCAAAGCGACCCGGACGGATCTCCTCTTCGCGCATCTTGGCGCGCATGATGACGCGCCCGCGGCCCGTTTTGTACGCGAGCTTTACGCCCGTATGGCCGTAGATAATGCCGCCGGTCGGGAAATCGGGCCCCGGAATATGCTCGACCAGTTCATCGATGGTGATGTCGCGGTTGTCGATGTACGCAAGGATCCCGTCGATCACCTCACCGAGGTTGTGCGGCGGGATCTTCGTCGCCATACCAACGGCAATACCGTCGGTCCCGTTGACAAGCAGGTTCGGGTACGCAGACGGCAACACAACGGGCTCGTTGAGCGATCCGTCAAAGTTTTCCTGGTAGTCGACCGTCTCTTTGCCGATGTCGCGCATCATCTCCTCAGCGAGGCGCGTCATGCGTGCTTCGGTGTACCGCATGGCTGCGGCAGAGTCACCGTCGACCGATCCGAAGTTTCCCTGGCCGTCTACGAGGGGATAGCGCATCGAGAAGTCCTGCGCCATACGAACCATCGTGTCGTATACCGCGGAGTCACCGTGCGGGTGGTACTTACCAAGCACCTCACCAACGATACGTGCGCTTTTTTTGTACGACGCACCGGCAGAAAGCCCCAGTTCACTCATCCCGTAAAGGATGCGGCGGTGTACCGGTTTGAGTCCGTCACGAACGTCTGGCAGGGCGCGTCCTACAATCACCGACATGGAATAGTCGATGTAGGACGACTTCATTTCCTCCTCGATATTTATCGGGAGGACGCGGGGGTTTTCAGTTTCCATACAGGCTACTACGGGCGCCGCCGAAATCCGGCCGACAGGCGCAAACGAACAGGGAATCCTGGTCCATTATGACCGTAGTTCCACGAGTATTAGACGGTGGGAATTGTACTCCGAGGCATGCGGCGATTTGACGACGGCTATCTGCGCCACCCGACACCGCATGAATCGGCCTTAAAGTACAAAAAAACGCCGAAAACAGCCAGCCGCAAACGGTCCAAAAGGCTGGATTTAGAGGCTGAAATGAGGCCTTATGAGACATTCACAGAGAAGCCCTGATTTGTGCCTTCGCGAACTGCCGCGTAACCTCGCACATCCGCCTTTTTTTCGTCCCGCCGGACCGTCGAAACGTACTCGATCTGATCTCCCATGCCGTTGTCCCCTTCTCGTCCGTCAGCTGTCGTCCTGGCTGTCATCTTCGCAACCGCTCTGGTCGCCGCACCTGCCGAAGCCCAATCCGCAGCCCAATCCGACAGCACGCCGGCAACCCTGCTTGTGCCCGATCGCGTCTTTGACGGCGAGCAGCTTCATTCCGATTGGGTCGTGCTCGTATCCGGCAACCGCATCGAGTACGCCGGTCCCGCGTCTGGTCTTCCGGATGCAGCCTCCGGCGACGCCCGGCGCAACCGAGTCGCTCTTGACGGCATGACCGTGATGCCCGGACTCATCGATCTGCACAGTCACGTCCTCCTGCACCCGTACGACGAAGCGTCGTGGAACGACCAGGTCCTGCGCGAGTCTCGGGCAGAACGCGTGGCCCGCGCCGTCGTGCACGCTGAACGCACCTTGATGGCAGGCTTTACAACGCTCCGCGACCTCGGGTCTGAGGGTGCCGGGTACGCTGACGTCGGCGTTAAGCAGGCGATCAACAAAGGCGTTGTGCCGGGGCCGCGACTGTTCGTTGCCGGCCGCGCCATCGTGGCGACAGGCTCCTACGGACCCAAAGGCTTTGATCCCGATTTTGAAGTGCCGCTCGGTGCGGAACCTGCGGACGGGGTGGACGACCTCATCCGGGTTGTACGCGATCAGATTGGCAAAGGCGCTGACGTCGTAAAGGTCTACGCAGACTACCGCTGGGGCCCGAACGGCGAAGCCATGCCGACGTTCTCAGTCGAGGAGCTGCGCCTCATCGTCGAGACGGCCGCCAGCAGCGGACGCCAGACCGTTGCACACGCCGGTTCAGCAGAAGGTATGCGCCGCGCCGCGATGGCCGGCGTCAGCACAATTGAACACGGCGACGGCGGGACGCCGGATGTCTTTGAGCTGATGGCTGAACGCAACGTTGCGTTTTGTCCGACACTCGCAGCAGTCGACGCGATTTCGGAATATGGCGGATGGGACAAGCGTTCCCAGCCTGACCCACCGCGTATCGTCGTGAAGAAGCGGTCGATGCGTCTTGCGCTTGCTGCCGGCGTCACGATCTGCAATGGCTCGGACGTCGGAGTCTTCAGCCACGGAGAGAACGCGCGCGAGCTGGAGTTACTCGTTGACTACGGCCTCACGCCCGTAGACGCCCTGCGCGCCGCGACGTCGACAAATGCCGCTTTGCTTGGGCAGGAGGAGAATCTGGGTCACGTGACCGAGGGCTACCTTGCGGATCTCGTGGCAGTGCTCGGTGATCCAACAACCGACGTTGCGTCCACGCGCAACGTACGATTCGTCATGAAGGATGGCGTGATCTATCGCCGACCGGAGTAGGAGATATCACCTTCCATCAGCAGCCAGACGTTCGGGTCTAACTCAGCCGTTGCCGCCTGCACGCCTGGATCCACCTGGAATGTTTGCTGCTTCTGGGTGACGTCCAGCGTGACGGTGACCGGTTCACTTGTTGAGTCCTCGTGCGCAAACGAAATGTCGAGTGGGAATCGGAACGGTTCGCTGTCCTGAAGCTGCCTGACGAGAACAGACACGCCGCCGTCTTCGGCGTTTGACCACGTTACGTCGATTTGCGGTTGCCCCGCGCGGCGCAGCCACTGATCAAAGAACCAGCCCAGGTCTTGTCCAGATGCGTCTTCCATCGCATCCTGCAGGTCGCCGGTTAGCGCGTTACCGTCGCGGTGACGTTCATAGTAGGCACGAATGCCTTCCCAGAAATCCGCGGTGCCAACCTGTTGCCGAAGCATGTGCAATACCCAACCGCCTTTCTGATACGAATTGGTGCTAAGCAGGTCATTGAGGTCGACGATTGTTGTGTCGATGACGGGCGAATCCGGGTTGCGCTGGTGGTACCGAATGATCGCGGTGCGTTGTGCCGCGAGGCCGGTGTTCATGCGTTCACGGCCGTAGGTGTGCTCCATGTACAGCTGCGTGAAGTACGTCGCAAACCCTTCGCTCAGCCAAATGTGGTACCAGTCCGCTTCGGTGACCGAATCGCCAAACCACTGATGGGCGATCTCATGAGCGATGAGTCCTTCGCTCGCGCCTGTGCCTGACACCGAATTCTCGGAGTAGAAGATGTTGCCCGCATTCTCCATGCCGCCGTACCGCGTCGTGGACTGGACGTTGCCGAGCTTTGCGTAGGGGAACGGACCAATCTGGTCGATGAAGTACTCGACGACCTGCACGGCGCGGGCATACTCGCGGAATCCGTTTTCGCGGTCTTCGGGGTATACCCACGAAGAAATGGGCACACCCTCAACGACGCCGGATTCTTCAACCGCAAACCGCGCCACGCCGATGACCATCACCTTCGGTGGAATAGGTACGCTGCCCTTAAACCGACTCAGCCGACGCGTTTCGTCGACGCCAACTTCTTCGACAAGCTCACCCGTGGCAATCACCTGGTAGTGATTTGGCGCAGTGACCTCAAACGCAACGGTCGCTTTTTCGGATACATGGTCTACCGTCGGCAGCCAGTGCCGCGCGCGATTTGGCCAGTTGTCCCCAAAGAAGGTGCGTGCACCGTGTTTGTTCTGCGAAATGATGAGTCCGTCTTCAGGCACGCCGGCGTACGTCACGTCGATTCGCAAGCGCTCACCTTTCCTGGCGGTGCGCTCAAGCGGAACGATCAACACACCGTCCTGATGGTCAAACGCGACGGCGCGAGCATTGTCGGAGGTTGCCGAGTTGCGATTGTTTTCGTTGGTTGGGTCCGTCGCGGCAGCATCCGAAACGGTTACATCCGAAACGGTCATCCCAACAAGGTCCAGTCGAACCGTGTCCACGCCGGATTCCCGAAACGCAATGTCTACTGATGCGCGTCCCGCTATCTCATCCGATTCATCCGACAACTCGAGCCGGAACGTGTAGTGTTCCACGTCAACCCGATGATCGGGATGGTACGGGTCCTGCGTGTAAGCAAACGCGCTCTCCTGCGTCGCGCTTCCGATGATGACGGCAGCCACTGCAACCGTCAGGACAAGCAGCGTGGCAATAGCAAGGATAGATCGGCGCGAAAGCATTGGCGGTGCCAGGCTGTGGGTGGGTCGGTTAACTAGTACCCGACAGCGCGTCCGTCGAACGATCGCGTGTCAGCGGCGCCGTACAGGATGCCTTCGTTGTGGTTGATGTAGATCCCCATGGCGCTGCCCTGTGTGCCGCGATCGCGTGTCGCGTGGCCCATCATCTCGTACAGCCTTCGGGTGTCAGGCGAAAAGCCGATCGCTTCGAAATTTGTCACGTCGGGTAGCCACTGGTGATGAATGCGCGGCGCCTCGATGGCATCACCCATGTCCATTCCGAACTCAAGCACGTTCAGGATAACCTGCACCACGGTGTTGATGATTGTGCGTCCGCCGGGGGTACCAATCGCCATCACCGGGCGCCCATCGCGCGCAACAATCGTCGGCGTCATGCTGGACAACATGCGCTTCTGCGGCGCAACCAGGTTGGCGTCGGTCCCGATCAGGCCCGTCGACGTCGTGCGACCGGGTATCGGAT
>JAUIJQ010000258.1 GCA_030431165.1 Rhodothermia bacterium
GGTTCCCCGACGACACTCGTAATTGTCTGCCCGTCAGCGTACGCGTCAAAATCAACCGTGCCCGATTGGGTCGCGGTTGTCTGCCGATAGAGGAACAGCACATCAAACTGCGTATCGACCGGGGTGTGGAATTCTCCGAAGGCGGTATAGCACCGTATCTCGGCCGTGACGCCACTCCAGCCTCCAACCATGCAGTACGGCTGAAACGACGAACCGTACGCGACAACCTGGACGTGCCCCGATCCTCCGGCGATTCCATCGCCAAAAACACTGAGCCCGGTCCACGTCACCTGATAGACGCCGGTTGAAGACCGCGTTATTCCAATTCCGTTTGTGGATTCGTTGAACGAATAGGTCGTGTTGGGCGTGTAGCTCGCAGAAGATGCGTTGTCGGCCCACGCAAACCCGAGTCCGCCCATATCCGTGTCTTTGCCAATGGCGAGCAGCGAAAACTCCGAGTCGACGCTTGAGCCCGATGAGGAAAAACAACGCACGTTGACCGACAGATCACCTGAGACGTTGCCCCAGCCAATAATCTGGCAAGAGGCGTTGTCGCTTCCGATAGCGGTCGCCTGCATGTGCCCACCCAGCGACGCACCCGACGCGGTATACGCACCGCCAAGACCTTCAAACGTCGCGATGTAGTTTCCGGCCGAGCTCCGCGTTATCGTCACATCGCGGTCCTCGGATGAATACGCCCAGCTCTTGTCGGCCGTGTAGCTCGCGGATGCCTCGAGATTGGCGTAAACAAAGCCGAGGTCTACCGGATTTGATCCGGGCAACGTGACCAGGACGGTATAGCGACCATCGGCCAGGACGCCATCGCTGTTGTAACAACGTACGTTGACCGAGTAGTTGGTCTGCGCGCCAAACGAAACCGCTTTGCAGATTGCGGCGGTAGTTCCGTAGGCGCTGACCTGCACGTTGCCGATCCCGCCGACCTGCCCATCCGTCAACGTGCCAAGCCCCGCGAAGACAACTTCGTAAAGCCCCGTGCCGGCGCGGTTGATTGTGATGCCTCCGGCAGGGTTATACGCATAAGCAGTAGACGGCGTATAGCTGGCCGATGCCGCGTCGTTTGCCCATACAAAGGCAACGGTCGCTGGTCCGGTCTGTGCTACTGCAGGATGTACTGCCGACGCAGCAAGGATGACGATTGCGCAGGTTCGCGCGAACGTAGCGAACCGCGACAATTCGCTAAAACGTGAAGGGCCTGTAGCAGTGGGCATGGCTGGCACTTTTTGGACGACGTAGCAGAGGCTTGTAGAACCTCATGCGTAGCCGCGCCAAAAACGGGGCCAGCGTTAAGGGCAGCTTTTTATCCGTGCCGCGACACGGGCGACAGAAGCCGACGATTCGCCCATTATGCCGACAAACGCATCTCTCGCTCTTCCAAAGGCAGCTTGCGCTGCGTCACAGTCGCCCTCAGCCTCGAGTAGGCGCCCGAGAAGTTCATCCGCTTCTGCCAGACGCCTGTTGCGCGCGTCGAACCGCGCTCTAATAACGGTTGCGGCTGCTTCCAGTGTGGTACGCGCATCCTGGAGTCGACCAAGCTCAATGTATTCGCCGGCCAGTTTCAGCCGATCAATCGCAACCTCCGGATGATCGTTGCCAAACGCGACAGAATCTCGGTGGACTACCAGCTCGAATTGCCGCGCGGCATCAAGGTGGCGCCCGGCTTTGGACATCAGTGTCGCCTGGTTGTACAGATTGACCGTAATGGACGGATGGTCTTCGCGCAGGATCTGCCTATTTATGCGCATCGCCCGCTCTAGTGCTGCGAGTGCTTCGTCCACTTCGCCCAGTCCGCCGTAGGCAATACTCAGGTTGTTCAGGATGGCCGTATTCTCTCGCTCCACTTCCCCGCGTAGTGCCACCGACATCTGGAGTGCGCGCTCAAGGGTGTCAACAGCCGCGGCAAAGCGCTCTGTTTCATTGAGGAGTTGACCGTAGCCATTCAGCGCGTGCGCCAGCTGTATTGACTCCTGGCCCGGCAGGACGTGTTTCCACAACCGGATGAGCCATCGCAATGTGGAGTCAGCAAGCTCAAACTGACCGGTCCTGAAGGCAACGGTGGCGCGTGAATTGAGCGCCGATGAAAGTTGCCAGTGAAGGTCGCCGTACTTCTGCTGCAGAACGGGTAACCCGACACTAAGGAGCGAATCAGCAGCGTTGTAGTCTCTGGTTCGCAGCAATACGCCGGCGCGCTGCACGTCGACGATCGCCAGATTGGTATGCTGGGCACCGACCGATCCGATGTATTCATCTGCCGAAAGCTGGTACAGGCTGTCTGCTTTGGCGAAATATCCTGCGTGCGCCTCAACCTGCGCAATACACGACAGCAGTGCCGCGCGCCAAACCGGCTCATCCGATTCAGTCGCAAGATCCAGTGCGTATTGATAGCTGCTTCTCGCATCGTCGTACAGCCCACGCTCAAGCTGATACTCGCCCAACGCGCGGTAAAGCCTGACGCCTGAAGCGCGATCAAACTCTGGCGCTCCCGCGTAGCGCGTCTCAACCGTGTCAAGAAGTGCGCGAGAGCCGTCCAAGTCGCCGAGATTTCGCCGGATATGCGCAAGCGTAACAAGCATCCGGGAAGCAACCTCCGGATCATCGGCAAGGTCTTCGTCGACCGAGAGGACAGCTTTTTCGAGAATGCTGCTGATCGGCTGATCAACATCCATCCGGAAGCGCGGGTCGGTAGCCGAAAAGACGCTGGTCATGAAGTTTGTCATGCGCGTGGCGGCTTCTGCTTCCGTCTGTGCACGATCGCGTTCCGCGCGCAGTTGCGTGCGGTGCCGAAGACTCAGCGCGACAAAGGCCACGGACGCGACAAGGACGGCGCAGACCACACCGACGGCGACGCGATTGCGCCGAACGAACTTTGCCGCGCGGTACGGGAGAGAATCGGGCCGGGCGGTGACAGGCTGGCCATCCAGGAATCGGCGGATGTCGTCAACAAATGACTGGGCTGAGCTGTAGCGCCGCTGCGCTTCTTCCTGCAGTGCCTTCAGGCAGATCGTGTCGAGGTCGCCTCGCAACGACCGTGACAAACGATCAGTCGTCGTTTGGCGCGCGGATGCCACGGCTGCCGGCGAGCGGTCGGAATCAACAGGTTCGGTCACCGTTGCACTCGGCCGCCGAACCATATCTCCGGGTTTGCCGACCGGGCGCCGGCCCGTCAACAGTTCGTAGGTCAGAACACCGAGCGCGTACACGTCGGTCGATGCCGTAATAGAACCGCCGTGCGTCTGCTCCGGCGCCGCATACGCCGGCGTCGCCATGCGGAAACCGGTGCGTGTTGTTTCAACGTCAGCGTCTCCACCATCGTCCACCAGTTTCGCAATCCCGAAGTCCAACAGCTTTATTGCGCCGTCGCTTCCGACATATACGTTGGACGGTTTGAGGTCACGATGGACGACAAAGTTTTCATGCGCATGCTGGACCGCCCGACCAATCTGCTCGACAAGCTCCAACCGGGCACGGATCGGCAGTCGCTGCTCATCACAATGACTAAGTACGTTCAACCCATCGACGTACTCCATCGCGATGTATGCCGTGCCATCCGCCGTCACACCGGCATCCAGCAGCTTGGCAATGTTCGGATGACTCAGCCGTGCCAGGACGCGCTGTTCACGAAGGAACCGATTACGCCGGGAAGGATCCGCAAGATCACCGCGGATGAGCTTGAGTGCGACGCGCCCACCGATGTCTGACCGTTCCGCCAGATAGACCGCGCCCATCCCACCGATGCCCAACCGGTCGAGGATCTTGTACCGACCAACCTGCTGCCCTTCGACAACGTGATCAAGTGGAGAAGCGTCAATCTGACTTGACACGACCGCGTCGCGCGCGCCACCTTCGAGAAAGGCCGGATTTGCGGCCTCTGCATGCAAGAGTGCCTCAACCTGCGATCGAAGCAAGGCATCGTCAGCACACAGCTCGTCGAGGAGGTGATCCCGCTCAGCGCGCGGCACCTCCGAAACGAGGTCAAAGATTTCGAAGACGCGCGCTGTGTCGCCGGGCATTGCGGGGAAATTGATGTGGGGTCTTAGTAAATGCGAAAACGACGCCGGTCAGGGGCCGCACCACTCAAAATGAAGTAGCAGACCCATTTGCGCGCTTACGGCCATAGCCAACCAAACACGCCGGCAGTGACAAGCGCGTAAATCAGCCCGTCGAACACCGACTTCATCGTTGTTGCCCACGACTTGCCCATCCAGATCGACGCTTGCAGCAACCCAAGGCTGTAGCCGGCCAGCGCCGTTGTACCGGTGAAACGGAATACCTCCATGTAATCAGCACCCGGACCAAGCGCACGCCCGGCGACGTATGCAGCGAATACACCGATAACGAGAGAGAGACCAAACCACTGGGCGAGGCTGCTGCCCATCGAAATGGGTCCGTTTGGAAGGACCGTGACAACCATTTGCGGTCCCTGCCGCTGCTTCTCCTGGTACTCTGGCGTCTGCATCTCTTTCGGATCAGATGCATAAGGCATCACATAGTCGCCGGGAGGAATCGCGTGTGAGCGAAGCGACGCCATAACCGCATCTTCACCGGGGACTTGACCATAGTCAGACTTGTGATACTTGAGTACCATGTGAATGAGGGAGCTCACGATAAACACGAGCACGGCGGATACAAGAATGGGAAGCCACAGGGCAGTAACGGGTACCATGGCAAAACACCTCGGTAGCAGATATGTTGAGGGATGCGTGCGGCGAGACAGGGGCCGTAGCCATTCGGGGATTGTAAAGAAAGAGACCAAGCAAGACAAACAACGATGCCCGACATCCCGCTGACTGTCGGCGTTTCGGCAGTATTTTTGAATACATCCGCAGGCAGCCTGCATCCGCAAGAACAAACCGAACCGCAAAGCGACTTGTAATACAATGACTTCCCGGTGGTTAATTGCGTTGCTAATGGTCGGCGTGACCGCTCCCGCTGCCGCGCAGGAATCCGTTATTCGTGTGGTTGCCGCCCCCGGTGACGGCATTTATTCCCTGTTGAGGAAGCACGGGGCTGACCCCGCGCGTCACCTTGATGAGTTCATCGCACTGAATCAGCCGGCGCTCGCCGAGGGCACGGGCTTGAGGGAGGGCGCGTCGTACGTACTGCCAAATTTTGAGGACGAGTCCGCCGGTTCTGGCGCAGCCGGTTCTGGCACAGCCGGCTCGGCTGCCCCGACTGTTGATGTAGCGCGACACGAGATATTCGGTGCCGAGTACGCCGCTGTGAGCGCCGAAAGCAAGCGCCTCGAAGGCACCGTCTATTACCTCATTTCGGGCCACGGCGGACCCGACCCGGGTGCCATGGCCTCATACGGAGGTAAGTCGATCGCAGAGGATGAATACGCCTACGACGTGACCCTTCGTCTCGCCAGGAATCTGATGGCGAACGGGGC
>JAUIJQ010000259.1 GCA_030431165.1 Rhodothermia bacterium
TCCCATGTGTGGGACCTTCAGCGTACTTCCGGATTCGAAGGCAAACCGCTGCACGTGCCCGGGCACCCAACCCAGTCCCGGCAGCGATCCCTCCGCGCTCGACTCCATCAACAACTGCATGCCAAGGCAGATGCCGAGCACCGGCACGCCGTTGCGTACCGCGCTCTCATTCAGGGGCTCGCGCAATCCGTAGCGCTCCAGGTGTTCGATGCCGCGGTCAAATGCGCCGACGCCGGGAAGGATGATCTTTGACGCACGCTGCACGTCCGCCGGGTCGCGGCTGACGACGATGTCTTTGGCGCCGATCCGCTTCAGCATGTTTGTCACGGACGCCACGTTGCCCATGTTGTAGTCGACAACAAGGATCATGAGGCCTTGCGATTTAGGGAGGCTTCGTTTACGCGTAGGGAGGGTTCGTCCGTGCGCGCGTTGTCGTATTCGTAGCGAACATCTGTGCCATCAATAATCACGCGTCCGATTGGGCGCGCCGGGGAGCCCACGGCAATGGTGTAGTCCGGCACGTCGGTGTTTACGAAGCTGCCGACGCCGATAATGCAGTGGCATCCGATTGTCACGCCGCGCTGCACAACCGTGTTGGGCCCGAGGTAGGTACACCGGCCAATGCGTACCGGACTGCGCTCGATCTCGGCAAGCCCGCCGGTCAATGTCTGCTTGACGTTGTCGTGTGTATACAACTGTACGCCGACGGCAATGGTGCAGTGGTCGCCAATGTGGAGCCCGCCGGATCCGTCGATGATCGTTGACGGACCGATCCACGCGTCGTCGCCGACGGTCACATCCCCGAACACAAGCGCGCTGTCATAGATCGACGAGCCCGCACCAAAGCCTAGCTGTCGTGCGCGTTCCCATCGATCAAACACCTCTTCGGCAAACGGGAGCGACCGGTCGAGCTCCTTCCTGAAGCCGCTGCCGAGTTGTTTGCGCAACGCATGCAGTTGCTCGTACGTGCCCGCTGCGTCGGTGCCTGCGATGTAGCGTTCGCGATCCATGGTTCAGGCGGCGCGTCGAGCGGACTGTATCCAATCCGCAGTATGGCGGATGCCCTCCTCAAGACCTACCCTGGCTACGTGGCCGAGGAGTTCTTCTGCCTTCTTGACGGATGGAATCCGGAGCGCGATGTCGGCTGAAAGTGGCGGGTCGAATACGATCTGCGACGCTGAGCCAAGCACGCGGCAAACGGTTTCGGCCAACCCCAGCACGGTTGTCACGGCGCGGGCATTGCCGATGTTGAATGATTGCCCGACGGCTTCGGGCCGTTCGATGCACCGCATGAGTCCGTCAACAAAGTCGTCGACGTAGCACCACGCGCGGATCTGGTTTCCGTCCCCATCGATGCGCAGCGGCAATCCGCTGAGGGCGCGGTTGATGAACACCTGGATGGCCCCTTCGCCGGTCTGCCCGGGTCCGTAGACATTAAACGGCCTGATCGTGACGACGGGCATGCCGTCGCGGACGTGGTACGCCTTGGCGAGGTGCTCGCCCGCGAGTTTGCTGACGGCATATGTCCATCGCGCTTCGCCGGCGCTGCCCGCAACGGTAGAATCGGTCTCGCTCGCGTTTAGGGCGACGTTGCCAAATACTTCGGATGTCGAGAAGTCGACGACGCGATCGGGCACGCGGTGCGCATGGGCGGCCTGCAGGACGTTGGCGGTGCCGATCACGTTCACTCGCATCGTGAGGACGGGATCCTGAATCACCGTATCGATGCCCGCGATTGCTGCGGCGTGTACAACGATGTCCGCCCCGCGCATCGCCTCGTGCACGTGTTCGTAGTCCATCACGTCACCGCGTTCGATGGTGATGTTCGGGTGGCCTGCCAGCGAACTGCCGGTGAGGGTGTCGCGCCGAAAGTTGTCGAAGACAACGATCTCGTTGTCATCGGCCAGGCGCTGCATGAGCTTGTTGGCGATAAAGCCGGCGCCGCCCGTGATGAAGATCCGCTTGCCAACAGTAGTCATGTTCGAATACTTAATTGTCCTGATCAATTACTCTTGTCGATTCCTGGGTGAATTGCTGGGTCAATTTCTGGGTCAATTTCTGGGTCAATTTCTGGGTCAATTCCTGGCTCAATCACTCTTGTCGATCGTCTTGCTCGATTACTCTGCTCATCGCTGCCCAATCCAGCTCATCCATATTCATTCAGGCGTGACGCGACGTATGCAACTTCTTCCACCGTCAGCGTTTCCGCCATCGGTAGTGCCAGTCCCTGGTGGTAGGCGCGGTGGGCGTTCGGAAATTGCACCGCTACATCCAGTGCATACTTCTCACGGTAATAATGTTGTTCGGGGATGCACTGCGCACCGGGTCCGGCTTGTATACCGGATGCCCGAAGGTGGTCAATCACGTGCGCGCGCTCAATGTCGTCGTCCAGCAACACGTGGAAGGTCTGCCATGCGTGTCGCTTTCCGGCCCGCACGGAGGGGAGTGCGACGCTCGGGTGCACAACGTGCTCGGCGTACACGTTGGCGAGGTGGGCCCGGTAGGTCAGGCCGGCCTCGAGTCGTGTCATCTGCGGGAGGGCAAGGGCGCCCTGGAAATCGGTGAGCCGGTAATTGTATCCGACGCGCGAAAACGTCTTGGTCCCGTTGAGCTCCTCGATGCCGTGATTGCGTAGCGCGTCGATGCTTGCCGTCAGCGTTGCATCGTTGGAAACGACCAATCCGCCCTCGCCCGACGTGATCACTTTTCGCGGATGAAGGGAGAAACACGCAACGGTGCCGAAGCTGCCGGCCATCCGTCCGCCGCTCGATGCGCCAATCGCGCACGCAGCATCTTCGATCACAGTCACGTTGTGGCGGGTAGCGATGCCGACGACGCGTTCGATGTCACAAGCCAATCCGAACTGATGCACCGGCATGATGGCGCGCGTTTGCGGAGAGATTGCCGCTTCGATCTGTTCAGGGTCTATGTTGAATGTGGCGGCATCGATGTCAACAAAGACCGGCGTGGCTCCGACCAGCTCCACGACGTTGGCTGTTGCGACAAACGAGAACGCGGGGACGATCACCTCATCGCCGGGGCCGATGTCGAGTGCAAGCAGCGCAAGGTGGAGGGCAGCTGTCCCACTCGAGACCGCCTTTGCTTCGGCGACGCCTACATACTGCGCGACGTGTTCTTCCAGGAGTCGCACGTGTTGGCCCTGTACGAGTTGACCTGTTCGCAGCACCTCGCACGCCCGCTCGATGTCGCTTTCGAGAATGTTCGGACGCGACAGCGGGATCATTGAGTCGACGCGTACGACGTCGAGGCTGCGAAGGGCCGGTGCGGCAGATTGTGTCCTCATAAACGGGGCAAATTGTTCCTCCCGCGACCCCGTTGCGTCGTTGAATACGTGCGGCGCACGACGGGTGAGTACGGAGGAAACCATCAGGCTAAAACTCGCCTGAAGGGCAATCCGACATTAAAAGACAATAGGTTCAGTCGAGATCACGATCGCCCGATCCGCCAAACAGTAATCATTGCGGATGGTGATCGAGGAGCATTTGGCACCAGCATAACAAGGACTGGACCTTTCTGTATTTCGGTCACACTTGTGGAACTCCACGCGGGTGGCTTCGGGTTTGGCCGATTTGTTGATGGGACGTAGCCGGAGTATTCGATTGTATTCGGGATTTTTCAGAAGTATTCATGCGCATCCTCGTAGGCACGATGGAGATTTGCCGGCACGTCCATGACCTGGGCGTTGCCTTTCGCGCCCTCGGCCACGACGTTGACACGGCCGTCGTCGGAAAGAGTCCGTTTTACCAGGACCTGCCGTACGACTACCTGATCAACCCGATTCGGCACCACAATCTCCTGTCGGCGGTTGTCCAGAACCCACTCGGCGCGCTCATTGAGCTGCCGGATGAGCTGCTCACGCTCCGGCGGTTGCTGACGGATTACGACGTGTACGTCTTCCAGTTTGCGCGCAGCCTGCTTCCGCTGAATCAGGATTATCCCATCCTGAAGCAGCAGGGCAAGAAGATCATTTCGCTGTTTAACGGTAGTGACATCCGGCACTGGTCAGCGGCTGAGCCGGTTGCGGCGTCGTTTGGTTATCAGATTCCCGAGATGTGTCGCGAGGAGCCGTACCGCGACCTGAAGGCGCGGCTGACCAACCTGCGGATGGCTGAGCGCTACGCTGACGCCATTTTCTCGCTACCGTTTCAGTCCGAACTCGCGGTTCGCCCGTACTGGCACTTCTTCTTGCCGTTTGATCTCGGCTTGTACGACCACCGGATTCCCGCGCGCGACATCCCCGTTGTGGTGCACGCGCCGTCGCGGAGGAAATTCAAAGGCACCGACCGCTTTCTGGCAGTCATGGATCGGTTGCGTGACGAAGGGGTTCAGTTTGAGCTGAAGTTGTTGGAGGGCGTGGCAAACGCGCAGGTCATCCGCGAGCTTGTCGACGCGGACGTTGTGCTGGACGAGCTGAACTCTCCGCACTACGCGATGCTGGCGCTTGAAGGCATGGCGACCGGCTGCGCGGTTGTGGCTGGCACGCACTTCGGATACGTGCCGATGCAGGGGCGCGCTCCCATCGTCAACGTGCGCCCCGACACGTTGTACGACCAAGTCAAGGAGCTGCTGACGAACAAAGAGTTCCGCCTCAATCACGCGCGGCGGGGGCGGCCCTTTGTAGCAGCCGTGCACTCACACATCGATGTTGCCGCGTCGATGTTGTCGAAACTCGAGCCGCGTGACGGGTACTTCGATTATTATCCGTCGTTTGTCTCACGCCAATACGAAGTGCCGGCGGGTGAGCAGATCGACGACGGACTCCAGCGTCTGACTGCCCAGATTATTCAGCGCCACGGACTCCCGCAGGATGTTGCCCCCGAGTCGCTTGTCGAGCGCGGGCTGATGGCTGAAGGTGCCTTGACTCCCGACAAACCCATCCTGCGCTGGCGACCAGCGGCGACGTTTGGTGTGGAGGAGCATTCCTGGGGCTGGGCGCCGAACGAGCAGGGGACCGCCGCGGTTGATTCGGTGTATTTGGTGACGCACCTGGTCGACAAAGCGCTTGAGGCACTTGATCGCGGCGACAGTGCTGAGGCAGCGGTGATACTCCAGCAGTGTATTGAACGTTACCAGGCGGACCCCGGCGCGTTTAGTGATCCGCTAGTGCTCACGGCGCTTGGAAGGTTGGCGATAGAGCTGGACCACAACGATGCCGCCGTGGCGATGTTGGTGCAGGCGCATCAGGCTGATCCGTCAAACGGGGAAGCGGTGCGGGCGATTGAGGCGCTGGTTGGCAAGCAGGCCGCGTAGCCGCCGCCCCTCACCCACACATGGCTATATTGCAGCGAACCAATCCGCTGCCGCTATGCGCCCGCTAAAGACGCTGTTCGTTTCGCGCTACACTGCGCTCTTCCTGTCGCTCCTGATTTCGCCCTGCCTGC
>JAUIJQ010000260.1 GCA_030431165.1 Rhodothermia bacterium
GCGCAAACTCAGCCGGGTAGCGGCTGCGCTACAAACGCGCGCGTACTCCGATGGCGAATCGCCCTCTGAGAATCTCTTCACGGACGACCGGGCCGTTTGTTATGTCGTACGGGACAAACGCATCGTCAAAGGCTTCGCCCGACCATCCGAAGTCAATCAGGAACTGGCGTGATGCCTCGTACGTGATCCCGGCCGAAACGTAGCCCCGATCGCGTTCTACACCGTCGCCCGACTGCCGACCCGCACCCTGAATCCGCTGATCAGGCAGGATGGCAATTCCGCCGCGCGCCGTGATCTTTCCGAAGTCGTACTCTGCACCGAAGCGTACGTTGACGACTCCATCAAGCTGCTCGCGGATGAGTCGGTTTTCAGCGGCGTATGAAAAGCCTTCCGCGTCAAGCTCAAGCTGGGTCCAGTCGACCAGTTCGGCATCCGCAAAGAGGCTCAGATCGCCGTTGGTATAGCCAACACCAACCCCGACACGCCACGGTGAAATGACGTTGTATTCGTACTCTCCGGCCCCAACGTCCTCTGAGAAGTCATCGCCGTAGGTGTCGGTGTAGCCATCGTCAAACTCGACGTGCATCACCGTACTATAGTCCTCGGAGACCTGGTAGTATGTCGGGCTTTCAAATGAAGCGCCGACCGAAAATCCGGATCCCGTTCGCACTGATACGCCGCCACGCACGTTGATGCCCGCGATACGCGAGTCAACGTTCTGGGTCCACTCCAGATAATCAAAGTCAACCGAGCCTCCGGTCCCGTCATTGTCGTTCAGGAAGTCTTCCTCGGCGTAAAAACGCTCCAGTTCCCAGCGACCAAACGGAATGTTGATTGAGCCTCCGAGCATGACCCCCGGTGCGGCTTCAAATGCGGCCCCAAAATTGAGCTCGTGCATCGAACCCGACTCCCTGATTGAGCCGGACTGCTCTACCGTGCCACGCGTGACTGCGGGAAAGAACGGGACATCTGCGCCTCCCTCGTACGCGTCGACGTCGAGATCAATGGCATAGAGCTGGAACGCGATGAACGACAGGTCGCGACTAAACGACGGGATAAACTCGTCGTCGGCCGTACCAAAAATGCCATCCGAACCACTGTTGCTCTCGATCTCAAATTCACCCGGAACGGGAAGGAAGAAGTCCGTTGCCGAATTGATTCCGTTGTCGCCTCGAAAAACGAGTTCGCGATCAAACGACTGCACCTGGTTGATCCCGACGCCGGCAACCAGCGAACCGCGTTTGGTCGGTGCCTTGTGGACGTACGAGAGGTGCCCGATTCGGACATCGCTCGAAGAGTTTTCCAGCGGATACGCGTTTCCATCAACCGAGTAGACACCTCGGTCCTCGGTGCCCCAGAAGCTTAGCGAAGTTGAAAAGCCGGAACTACGATAGTGACCAAGGCCCGCAGGGTTCGTTACCATTGCCGAGTAGTCAGCAACGCCTGCGATACCTGCACCGCCCATACCCAATGAGCGAACACCGCTAAGCGGTTGCCGCTGGGAGAAGCGGATAGCATCCTCGTAAGTCTGGGCCGACGCACTGTCTGAAAGCCCGGCCGCCGCAAACATCATCATGCCGGCAAGGGCGAGTCGGCGCGACAGCCGGCGGGTGATTAGAACGAATTGCATTGCAGTATTTGATTGTTTTGCCGGCAATCGTCGGCGTTTCATGTTCATGCGAAGTACCGTGCGGACGCACCTCTCCCGTACGGGTCTTCTGAACACATTGTCAAAGGAACTTGTGGGTATCAGTTGCCGCCCCGTCGGGACGAGCTTCGGCTGCTGCCGCTCCGGCTGCTGCCGCTCCGGCTACTGGAGCTGCTGCCACTTGACCGCGAAGCACTGCCACTCGACCGGCTCCCGCTGGATCGGGACGCACTGCCACTCGATCGCGAGCTGCTACTGGGCCGCGACGCCTTGCTGCTTGGTCGCGAACTGCTAGTTGGTCGGGACGCGCGACTGCTCGGACGCGAGGTCGTTGAACGGGCACTACCGGTTGAGCGCGACGAAGGCGCCGGCCGGGTTGCCCTGCTCGGCGTACGACTTGAGGACGGGCGCGTTGCCCTGGAATTCGATCGGGCGGATGACGACGAACGCGTCGTCGTTGTCCGTGAAGTTGCCGTCCGTGAAGTTGCGGGTCGCGTACCACCTGCTGTGTACGGAGAGCTCGTGCGACGCGATGATGAGGCCGTGCCGTTTCCACTGCGGCTGGAGCTCCTGCCGGCGCTTGACGAGGATCCGCTTCTGGATGAAGAGCGCGTAGCTGAACCGGACTTTGAGGTATTGCCCGAGCGAGAAGCTGACCCGGTTCGCGAAGATGAACCCGATCGCGTGGCCGAGCCTGACCGCGTTGTTGTTCCAGAACGGTTGGCCGAGCCTGACCGCGTCGTGGTTCCACGGGTTGTCGTGCCGCGTGATGTTGTCCCGCGTGATGTTGTCGTTCCTCGGGACGTCGTCGTAGTGCGGCCGGTGGACTTGCCTGTCGTCGTGCCGGCTGATCCTCGTGTCACGCCGCGTGACGTCGAAACTCTCGATGACGTTCCGTCGCGTCCGATCGACGTCACACCTGACGTACCCCGGTCGTAGCCGCGGGTGACGGCTCGTCCGGATGTCAGGTTGCGACCAACCGAGGAGCCTCGTGGGCCGTATACACCGCGCGAAGCGTAGTTGTTGTTGCGATTGTACCGGTACGGCGAGTAGTAGTACCGATTCGGATAGTAGTAACCGCCGTAGTAGGCGTACGGATAGTATCCGTAGTTGTAGTACGACGGATGGTAGCCCCAGGCGTACGGTCGGTAGTAGTACGGTGAACGGTACCACGACGAACCGAAGCTTAGACCAAAGTAGAAAGACGACGACGTGTAGAAAGGATCGTAGTACCCGTAGTACGAACTGTAGCTATACGGATACCAGTCGTCGTAGTACCGGTCGAAGTATCGACGGTAATATCCCGGCGTGTCGTAGTACTCGTCCTCGTAGTAATAGTAGTCGTCGTCGTACTCGTCCACGTACTCACGCTCAACGATCGTCCCATCCTCGGTCTCGATGACCTCAACGCGGGTAGGGGTACGGTAGTCGTCGTGGATCGTGCGGAGTTGCGTGTAGCATCCGGTCAGGCCGAACACCATCAAGCCGGCAACGACCTGAATGCTGTAGCGGAAGAGTTTCATCGTGTGTGGCCTCTGTCTATCTCTCTGTCGTCGCTAGGGGTCAAACGCCGCGGGTACGATATTGTTACCCTCGTGGTGAAGAAAGCACAAATACCGGGCCTACGGGATCGACATCCTTCATTGGCGCGTTCCGGGGCTGTTTATTGGCTTCCCGGCCCAAAAATGGCCTGCCCTGTCCTGTAATTAACCCACCCAGTGTTCACTATGGCTGACGCCATTACGCCCAGATCTGAGGACTACGCGCGCTGGTACGTCGACGTCATCCGCAACGCCAAGCTTGCGGATTACTCGCCGGTGCGCGGCTCCATGATCATCCGCCCGAACGGATACGCGCTCTGGGAGAATATGCAGCGAACGCTTGACGGGATGTTCAAGGACACGGGCCATGAGAACGCCTACTTCCCGCTCTTCATTCCGCAGTCGTTCCTGGAGCGCGAGGCTGAGCACGTGGAGGGCTTCGCAAAAGAGTGTGCTGTGGTAACGCACTCGAGGCTGGAAGTTGATGAGGAGACCGGACATCTGCGTCCTGCACCCGACTCGCGACTCGAGGAGAACCTCGTCGTACGCCCTACATCTGAGACCATCATCTGGGACGCCTATTCAAAGTGGATCCAGTCGTGGCGCGACCTGCCGATCAAGATCAACCAGTGGGCAAACGTCGTGCGCTGGGAGATGAGAACACGCCTCTTCCTGCGAACCATGGAATTCCTCTGGCAGGAAGGCCACACAGCCCACGCAACAGAAGCCGAGGCCTGGGAAGAAACGCGTCTGATTCTCGATCTGTACGCCGACTTCGTAGAGGAGTACATGGCGCTGCCGGTCATCCGGGGCATCAAGACGCCGAGTGAGCGCTTTGCCGGTGCCGTCGAAACCCTCTGCATCGAAGCCCTTATGCAGGACGGCAAAGCCCTCCAGGCGGGAACGAGCCACTTCCTGGGGCAGAATTTTTCGAAGGCCTTCGGATGCCAGTTCCAGAACCGCGACAACGAGCTTGAATACGCGTGGTCAACATCGTGGGGCGTGTCAACGCGACTCGTTGGCGCCCTCGTTATGGGTCACTCCGATGACCGCGGTCTCGTCCTGCCGCCCAAGCTCGCGCCGACGCAGGTCGTGATTGTTCCGATCTACAGGAATGACGCTGATCGTGAGCAGGTACTCGAGTCAGCGGGCCGGATGCAGGCTGACCTGCGCAAGCGCGGCGTGCGAATCAAGCTCGACGATCGAGAAGGATTTCGTCCGGGCTGGAAGTTCACCCAGCATGAGGTGGAGGGCATTCCGCTCCGGATCGCCATCGGTCCGCGAGATGTGGCAGCAGGTACGGTCGAACTGACGCGGCGTGATACATCCGAAAAAGAAACTGTTTCGGCGACAGGGCTCAGCGACACGATCGAGCAAAAGCTCGACGAGATCCAGAAAGGCCTGTTCGACAAAGCCGCACAGTTTCGCGAATCCATGACGACGCGCGTCGACAGCTACGACGAATTCAAGGAAGCACTCACCGACAAAGGTGGGTTTGTCCACGCACATTGGGACGGCACGGATGAGACGGAAGCCCGCATCAAAGACGAGACGAAGGCAACCATCCGCTGCATTCCGATCGATCCGGCTGAGGAAGACGCCGAATCGGGTGTTGACATGGTCACCGGCGCTCCGTCGGCGCGGCGTGTAGTCTTTGCGCGTGCTTATTAGCTTTGTACGTGCCACGGCGGAGACACCAAATAGCGCAGATCGTTTCGTACACGATCAACCCCCTCGTGCTGCCGCCGACGCTGTTCGGCATTATTACCGCACGTTCGGGTGGAACGGGATCGCAGGTTGCAGCAGCAGTCCTGCTGAGCATCGTCTTCTTCTGCTTGATCCCCCTTGTGTCGATGATCAGGGCGATTCGCGGCAAGCCGTCGGCGACTATCGAGCTGCGTGACAGGACGCATCGCACCGTGCCCTACATGGTGACGATCGTCAGCTACCTCGCCGCCCTGGCCGCGATTCACTATACGTCGCTGCCTGCACGGGGCTTCCTGACCGCTGTCACGCTCGCGTTTGTGTGGAATGGGCTCCTGCTGCTCATTATCAACCTCTACTGGAAGATCTCACTCCACGTATCAACACTCGCCGGCTTCTTTTCGATACTTTGGTTCTTCCTCAAAAGACAAGAGACAGTCTACCAGACGGCCCTGATCGGCGGCATACCCGCGCTTGTCATGACGCTCGCCGTGGTAC